>JABFRZ010000442.1 GCA_013140785.1 Planctomycetota bacterium
GGCGGAACTCGCGCGCCGCCACATGACCGTCGCCGTTGCGGTCGATACGCGCGAACAGCCTGGCCGCGCCCCCGTCGGCGTAGCGCAGCTCGCGCAGCTCACCCGGATAGCGCGACAGCTCGGCGCGCGTGAGTTTCTCGTTCCGGTCGAGATCCAGGGCCTCGAAGAAGGCGTGCTCGGCCTCGGCGCGCGAGAGGCTCTTCGTCTTGTCCCGGTCGTGGCGGTAGGGATCGACACCGTCTACCAATGACGCCAGATCGCCGCCCGCCTGGGTGCGCGCCGCCGTCATCGCAGCGGACTCCAGGGCCTCGGGCTCCGTGCTGCGCTTGCCCGACCTCGCCGTTGCGGGCACGAGCTCGTTCAGGCCGATGCGCCCGTTTCCGTCGAGGTCGGCGTGCTTTCCAGCGAGGCTCCCGAGTTCCTCGGCCTCCAGCAGGCCCGAGCCGTCTTCGTCGAGCGCGGCGAGGTGCAGCCGTGCCGCCTCGCCCGCTCCATCGTCCTGGCGCCGGTACTGTAGATCGGTCCCGAGCTCTTCCTTGCCCACACCCAGGATGCGCTCGATCTCGGCGCGCCACAGCCAGCGCGAGGTCGCGTGGCTCACGTCCTTCTCGGGCCGCCCCAGTTCGTCGATCATGCGATCGAGCGGGAACTCCTCGACCGCGACGGCGTGGGCCTGGACCAGTCCCGGCAACTTGCCGACCTGCTCGGGCTCTTGGGTGTTCGTCAGGTCGGCCAGGTAGACACCGCGCGAGCCCGAGGTGAAGCCGATCCGCCGCCGCGTGGGCGCGCTGTAGTAGTCGGCCACGACCAGCTGCGCGGTCGAGTCCCCGGCGTCGACGCGCGTCTCGCGCCGCGAGCGCGCGTCGGATCGGTGACGTCGAGCACGACGACGCGCGAGCGGCGCTGGTCCATCTTGCCGGCCTCGGCCAGGAAGTAGGCGTAGTCGCGCTCGGCGGTGCGCTCACCGCCCTGGGGATCGGCGAGATCGACCTCTGAGAGCAGCGCCAAGCCACGAAAGGCGGGCTCGTTCCCCGCGCTCGGCGAGGCTGGGGCCGGCCGCGTGCGTGCTTCGGGCGGCGGATAGAGCACCTGCGGCAGCTCGGGCTCGGTGATGTCCACGAGGTAGAGCCCGCTCTGGCGATCGAGCACTGCACACAGGTTGCGCGCCTGGGTGCGCCGGTCCGCGGGACGTCCGTCCCGAACGGTGGGGCGGCTGTACTGGAACAGACTCTCCACCAGGATGGCCTGGTTGGGCAGCGGCGATTCGGCGTTGAGATCGAGCTCGGCCAGGAAGCGTGGCGCGATCGGGACGCGCACGTCCACCACGCACAGCCCGGCCTGCCCGTCCGCGACGTAGGCCCAAGGCCAGCGCACCTCGACGTCCTGCGCGTCGAACATCGCGAGCGCTCCCACCAGGCGCATGTCCTCGGGCCGGGAGACGTCGAAGATCTTGAGCCCGCCGATGCCGTCGGCGACGTACAGATGCTCGCCCTGGAGCTCGAGCCCGCGCGGATCGACACTGGCCACGAAGGCGACGCGGGCGGGCGCAATCGGGCGCCGCACGTCGATCACGTGGATCCCGCGCCCGCCCTCGGCCGCGTAGACGTGGTGAGCGTGCCCTTGCAGTGGCTCGACGTGCGCGACCAGGTCCACGACATCCGGCAGGGGCAGCTTGGCGAGCGCAGCGGAGCGCGTGAACTCGCCGCGATCGATGGCCACGACCTCGAGGCCGCGCTCGTCGGCCACGAAGGCGAGCTGGCGCGCGAGTCGGAAATTGGCCGAGCCCATGCCCCAAGTGGCCGAGGTGCGGTGGCACTCCACGCACTGGCGCGCGGTGGGACGCGTGGAATGCGGCTGGTGATGGATCATGGCCATGCCCGAGAGGCCCTTGGCCGTGACGGGCATGACCTGGTCGAGCACGAGCTCGCCCTGCTCGTTCCACACGCTCCCCATGGTCGAAAAGCCGGTGAGGTAGGGCGCCACCGCGCCGCGCTCGTTGAGACCGGCGTAGAAGCTCTTCCAGGTCGCGAAGACCTTCTCCTGCGTCGTGACGCGGCCCGACGTGCGCTTGCCACTGAGGAGATCGAGCTGGGTCAGCTGCTCCTGACGCGAAAAGTGGAAGCCGAGGTAGTTGGCGTTCCAGCCCGCATGGCACGCGTAGCACTCCACGTTCGCGTGTACGGAGGTCATCGCGCGCGCGGCCTCGGCGTTGAACTCCGGGCGCAGCGGATCCAGCACGTGCACGAGCTGCGGGACGACGTGCTCGCGGCCGTCCACCTTGCTGCGCAGGACGACGCGCTCGCCATCCCAGCGCAGGTGCTCGAGGGCCGTGCCGCGCTCGCCCCGCAGGGACGCGACCTCGTCGAAGTCGCCGTGACAGGCGCTGCAAGAGATCTCGACCGCGTGCTCCATCGCTCCGTGCATGCGCCCGTCACCCATGACGTCGCCCAGCGTGTGGCAGTCGATGCAGTGCATGCCCTTCTCGTGGTGCACGTCGGGCGGCACGACGCTCGGATCGTCGAGGTAGAAGACCCGGTTGAGCTGCTCGCTCGTCGTCCCGGCGACCTCCGGCCCTCCGGGCGCGTTGGGGGGCAGCTGCGACAAGCCGCGGAAGTGCAGGCCGATCGAGGCATCTCCGTAGTGGCACGACGTGCAGGTCTGTGTGCTGGGCGCGCGCGTCATCTCGTGGCGCAGCGGGTGTCCGGGTTCGGTGCGGATGGCCGCGCGATCGCCGCTGCGCGAGAGCCCATCCAGCGAGTACGCCACGTGGCAAGCGGCGCAGCCCGCGCCGCGGTAGTCGCCGTCGAAGCCCACCCGGCCACGCACGGCGCGACCCTGCGACCAGAGATGGCACTGCATGCACTCCTTGCGCGCCAGGTCGGTGTAGTGCGTGGCGAGCTCGTCGCGCGGCAGACGGTCCTGGAACGGCGGAACCTGTGCGAGCCCCTTCAGCGCGCCTTCGGGCTTGGGAGCGCGCGCCTCCGGAAAGACCGAGTAGCGCGAGCCGCGCTCGGGCAGGAGCCCCATCTCGTAGTACCCGTCGGAGAGGTGCCCCGCGGTCGTGCCGTGCAGGCTCGCACGCAGGTTCGCGTAGGCGCTCGGGTGGCAGGAGCCGCAGGTTCGCTCGGCCACGCGCAGGTCCATCGGGTTCCGAAACTGGATCCACGCCGGGTCCGCGTCGAGCGGGAGAACGCGCTCGTCCTCGACCCGAGTCGCGGGCGGCTCGACGTGCGCCTCGAGCGTCGTTCTCCCGGCCTCGTTGCCACCGTGGCAATCGACGCATCCTAGCGCTGCGCTCGGGTGCATGTCCTCGATGCCCGAGTGACAGGCGAGACAACCTGGACCCGGACTGCGTGGATCGGCTGGTTCCTGGCGGTGTGGCCCCGCGACGGCCAGCGCGAGCAAGACGAGCCACGCCGGAGGCGAGTCCAGCATGCAGAGGCTCAAGCCATCAGCCGCGGGAGACGCTGGCCGCGTGAGTAGCGCGCATCGGCGCCCAGCATGGCGCACACGGTGGGACAAACGTCCACGGTGCGCACCTCCTCCTGCACGTTCACCCCGCGGCGGAAGTCTGGCCCCCAGCACACGAGCGACACGTAGTTGAGGTCGTCGGATCCATCGCCGTGGTCCAGACCGCGGCGCGAGTTCAGGTCCGCGTCGCGCCCGAATTCGGGCAAAACGAAGAGCGCGGTCGAGTCCGCAAGCTCGGGGTCGCTTTGCACGGCAGCCCAGAGCTCGCCCAGCATCTCGTCGTTGCGCTTCACGATCTGGACGTAGTTGTTGAAGCTCCCATGGGCTTGGTCGGCTTCGCGCACGACGACGGCGAGGAACCGGGGACGGAACACCGCCAACAGATTGCGAGCGACACGGAAGGCCTTGGCGTCGGCGGCCCCGAGGCCCTTCAAGTCCTGGGTGCCGCGGCGCAACTCGTCGAGCAGGAAGCGCTCCACCCGCGCGACGGAATCTACGTCGTTCAGCGCGCCCTTGGCCGTGCCGCCGATCGAGGCGCGCATCTTCTCGAGCAGTGCGAGTTCCTGGGCCCCCATCTCGCGCGGGCGCCCGTAGGCGTCCAGGATGCCCTTGAACTCCGCGTTGAAGATCCCGTCACCGTCGAGCGTGTTGGCCCCGTACTTCGGACCGTACTCGGGATGCAGGCCGTGGGAAATGTTGGCCTCTTGAGCGCCGCCCGAGGTCGAGACCCACACGTCGCTCGACGTCCATCCGAGATCCTTGCGCAAGTACTCGAATAAGGTCGGGTCGGTGCCGCGGATGTTGTCACGGATGCCGCGCGCTTCCGAAATGCCCGTGAAGATCGAGAGCGTCGCTCCAAAGTGCCCGAGATTGGTCGCGCGCGTGCGCGGGAACACCACGCCCTGCTCGGCGATCCGCATCAGGTTCGGGACGTTCCCCGCGGCGCCGAGCGTCTCGCGCGTGCGCACACCGCCCGCGAATGCCACGACCAGCACGCGCCGCGTCTTGGGACCCTGGAAGCGGCGCCACGTGGGAGCGCGAGAAGGCGCGAGCCCTAGCGCCGCAGCCCCGAGCGCTCCATCCCTAAGAAAGGCGCGACGGTCGGGAGCTGCCATGGAAACACCTCGCTCAGTTCACCAAGTCTGGTACTCGGGGTGGGAGACGATAGCGTACAAGACCGTCGCCGGACGGCAGGCCGGATCGGAGAAACTCTTGCTGAAGGCGCCGCGCTCCTCCGCGCTGGGTGCCCTTCCGAGCAGGCGCTCGAAGAGTCCATGGATCCAGGCCGCGGGATCGTCGATGGCGGCGCGCTCGGGCACGTGTGCCTTGCCCGAGTCGAGGATGAGCCGCGCAACGAGCGAGCGCAACGGTCCGGAGTCCGCCAATCCGTCCAGCGCGCTGCGCATGCGCTGGGCCTCGCCCTCGTCCGGGAGACGCCCGAAGAGATCGACGAAAAGAGCTCGGACGAAGAGCCGATTCGGCAGCGGTGCCCGCGTCGCGAGGCGCTGGTCGTACGCCGGGGAAGTGAACCAAGCCTCGAGGATCGCCCGCAGGGCGTGCTCGTCACGTTCCAGGTCGGCCACCCACGCGGACAGCTCCTGCGCGGAAGCCTGCTTGCGCAGGAGGCGCTCGTGCTCGCGCTGGAGGAGGTGCTCGAGCGTTCGAGCATCGGCGATCGCGACGTGCACGACGTCGGCTTGCGAGCTGCCCGCTCGGCCGAGGAACGTGCCCTTCTTCCCGTCGTACAGCTTCTTGCCGATCTCGAGTTCGCGCGCGCTCTTCTGGACCACGAGCCCGAGCAGCTGCTCCATCACCACGGTCACGAACGTATCCGGGCCGGGGTTGCGCCGATCGAAGCTCGAGGAGAGGCAGATGCGGTGCAGCGCTTCCCGAACTCCGAGGGTGCCGCCTGCGAGCTCCGCGGGAATGCTCCGAACGCCCTCGGTGGTCGGGCGAAAGTTGTCGATCAGCAGGAAGTAGTAGAGCTGCTCCTCCAGCCAGTTCGCCCAGAACTCCTCGGACGAAAGCAGCTCTGCGACGAGTTCGGATCTCTCCCTCTCGCTCCAAACCTTGCTCTCGTCCGGGTACGGAGGGCGCCCGAGGAGATCCAGGAACAGCCGGCGCAACGAGCCGGGATCGAGCACATGTCCCCGAGCTGGAGGCACGGGGGCGAGCAGCCCATCTCGCAGCGCAAAGGGCATGGAACGGACTCTACACCAACGCACACGCGCGTCAGCGCAGCTCGTCGAGCCAATCCTCGCAGCGCGGGCCCCCACCGCCGAGGCCCTGGTAGCGCATCGTCGCGGGAAGCCGAAGCTCGAGCCTGCCGCGAGAGATCCAGTGAACTTCGCAGGGCTCGCGGTCGCGACTCTATCGCGATGCCCGGGTGGTGCCTCGCGAGGCGTGCAAGCGCCGCAGGAGGAAGTACTCGTTCACGGGTCGGTCGTCCCGGAGCGCCTGCGCGCCGGGGACCATGCGCTGGAGCGTTTCGAGGGGGATCTCCCGGGCGAGCACGGCGGCGAAGTGCTCACTGGGCCGTGTCCCGGGTTGCCACTCGACGAGATCGGCCTGCGCCGCGGCCGGCATCCGCGCGACGAGCGACTCCGCGCTCATTGCAAGGATCGGGCTCGCGCTCGCTAGAAAGTGCAGGCCCGCGCCGATCTCCGAGCGGAAGACCCGCACGTTCGGGAAGGTTTCCGCGA
The DNA here is from genome assembly GCA_013140785.1 of Planctomycetota bacterium. Lineage (GTDB taxonomy): Bacteria > Planctomycetota > UBA1135 > UBA1135 > JABFRZ01. The sequence goes on from JABFRZ010000442.1 coordinate 6,174, forward strand.
GCGCGTGCGCCACTGAGGAGACCACGATCGGTTCAGCGGCGGGGAGCCACTGCTGGAGGATGCCCCCAGGCGCGAGGCGAGAGCGGATGACTCCGAAGAACTCCTTCGAGTACAGCAGGCTCGAGCCCGCGGCCTCGACCGGCGGCGGAGGGTCCACCGTGATCACGTCGTACGCCTGCGGTGAGCGCTCCAGGAAGCGCCGCCCATCGTCGATCACAACTCGCGCTCCCGGCCGCGCTAGGACCTCGGCCGCATCGGAGTGGAAGAAGGCGTAGAGCGCCGGAACGCTAGGAATCAGCTCGACGGCCGTCACCGGAATGCCCCAGGACAGCGCGGAGCGGAAGCTCGTGCCCATGCCGAAGCAGATGACGAGCGCGTTCCGCGCGGGCTCGCGCAGACTGGCCAGTGGAAGGTGCGCCATCATCTTGGTGGTCGGCGTGAGAACGGTCATGCCGTAGCCGTTGACGAGGAGCTGCCGGTTCATGCCCCTCCCGGCGGCGATGACCGTGGCGGAGTAGTCCCGCCGGACCTCTCGCCGCGGGAAGCGCGTCTCGAAGTCCCTCGTCAGGAGGACGACCAGGGCGGCCGTGCTCAGGCCGCCGGCCAGCACCATGGCTCGTCGCCACGCGGCGCGAGCGGAGTTCGGCTCGGGTGCGTCGGCGCATGCGGCGCCGAAGACGAACAGGGGAACCGCCAACAGGCCGAGGGACCAGCGCTCCCCGAGCGTAGGGAGCAGCGCGAAGCTCGCGAGGAGCGGCCCGAGAATGCACCCAAATGTGTTCAGCGCGTAGGCCGAACCGGCCTTGGCCGGATCCTCAGCAGCCCACCGGTCGATCATCATCGGGGTCAGCATTCCCGCGAGAAAACAGAACGGCCCGATCGCCGCCGCGACGCGCGCCAGGCCGAGCCCGAAGGCGGCTGGGGTCGAGAGGCGCGGATCGACGAGGACCAGGGGCAGGAGCGAGGCAAGCCCTGCGAGCAGGAGTAGGCGGCCGAGGGTCGCAGGCCGTGGGCCGCGCTGCGCCGTCCGCGCGACGAAGCGATAGACGACGGAGCCAAGGAAGGTCGCGAAGAGGTAGATCGCGAGGATCGCCGCGAAGGCGTACACGACCGTCCCGAGGAACGGAGTGAACTGGCGTACCCAGACCACTTCCATGCCCATCGACAACAATCCGGTCATGACGAGGATCCAAGGGATCGCGGCGTGCGACGGCGGCGCGGGCGGAGCGCTGCTCAGCCTCGATGCGGGCGCCGTGGACGTCTCTGGCTCGGCCGCCCCTGGAGTGGATCCTCGTCGCTCCGCCCCCCACCGTCGAGCGAAGCTGATCGAGAACGCAGTCACCGCGATCAGAGCGTTGAGCGCGGCGGCAACGTACAGCGTCCCGCGAAAACCGAGGAGCTCGATCAGGAACAGGGCGGATGCGAGCGTACCTCCCGTGGCGCCAACGACGTTCGCGACGTACAGGAGACTGAAGTTGCGGGCGCGTCCGTCTCCGGACTGCTGCAGGGCTCCCATCGCGAGCGGGAAGGTCGTCCCCATCGCGACGCAGAAGGGAAGGAGCGCCAGGGCGAGCAAGGTGCCTGCGGCGGCGTGGTGTGCGGTCGAGCCCCACGGCGCGCCGGCAGCGAACTGACTCAGGACCTGACGTCCCCATTCGATCTCCCGCGAGACCACGAGCCCCGACAGGCCGATGATCACCTCGGCCAACGAGTACAGACGCAGGGCTCGCGCTCCTCCGTCGCCCGCGAGGCGTCGCGCGAGCCGCCCTCCGACAAAACTCCCGACGGCGAGCCCGGCCATGAACACGGACAGGACGGTCGCCACCAGGGGCGTGGTCACGCCGAACGACGCCATGGCGAGGCGCAGCCAGACGATCTCGTAGACGAGTCCGCAGAATCCCGAGACCAGGAAGAAGACGAAGAACCAGCGTGTCGGCGAGACGCGATTCACCACGGTGCCGAGGGGGCTCCTCCGTCGGTACCTGCGCACTCACCGCGTACGGGCCGAGGCGCCCGAGGTCGAGACGCTTGGACTCCGCGCCTCCAGCTCGCTACGGCGCTTCCTCTCTGCAAGCTCTCCATGCACGACACCATCGAGATGCACCGCCCCGCCCCGGGGCCCGCCAGCATAACCCCGGACCCCAGCCGGAACTGCGCCACCTGCTGCGCGAGTGACCATTGCCCACGCGAACAGCGCTGCGCGGACGCCACCGCCGCCGAGTCTTGTTCACGATCGGCTCGTCGATCGGCATCCGGGGCCGCGCAGGTGATGAACCGCGAGACTCCCGGCCGGGCGCCCCACTCGATCTGGATGGTGAAGTCGTTGCGCGCGCCCTTGGAAGGGTCCCGTCGCCGGCGGCTCTCGAACACGGCGGCAGGGCCGCGCCCGGATGCCGCGGAGTGAATCCGGAGTTCTTCGCCTTCCGCCTGGTCCAGCCCGAAACGAGCGCGGCGCGCGTGCATCGAACCGGCACGCTCAGAGGTCCAAAGGACGACCACCATGAAGCTCCCGCTACTTGCCGCTCTCGTCGCGCTCGCCTCCGCTTGTGCCGCCAGCAAACCGGCGCCCGCCGTGGCCGAGACAGCGCTCACCCCTGCCACCCAGGAATACCTGCTCGACCCCGGCCGCCTGGCCGTGCTCGGGTACGACGTGGTCAGCTATTTCCCCGAGGGCGGCTCGAAGCCCGTGCCGGGGAAGCCCGCGCTGCGGGCCGAGCTCGACGGCGTCGTGTACTACTTCGCGACGCCCGAGCACCGCGCGCTGTTCGTGGCCGACCCGGGGCGCTTCCGGCCGACCTACGGCGGCTGGTGCGCGCACGCGATGGCCGACGGCGGACGCAAGGTGATCATCAACCCGGAGAACTACCTGCTCACGCGCGGGCGACTGCTGCTCTTCTACAAGACGTTCTGGGCCGACGCGATCCCGAACTGGAACAAGGACCCGGCGCAGTACGAGCTCGACGCCGACGCGTGGTGGCAGAAGATCGCGAGCGAAACGCCGCGCAAGCCGCTGGGTTGAAGTCGTGGCCTGACTTGCGCGGCCCGGCCCGGCTTGGGAATCAGCGCTGTGCGCCTTGCCTGGGCCGCAGGCGTTCCGCCATTGCAAGGTGCTCGGCGGCGCGCTGGGGCTGGGGCAGCACCTCGCGGTAGTAGTCGGCGGCGAGACGGTGGAGCTGCCAATCGTCCGCGAACTCCGCGACGAGACCATCGACATCGGCCTGGACCTCCGCGCCGCGTCCGGACTTGGCGGCGACGCGCACCAGCAGCGCTGCCAATTGGAGCCCTTCGTTGGAGAGGGTTCGCGCACCCGGCTCGCGCCAGGCGTGCGCCAGGCCCGCGCGCAGCTCGAGCAGCGCGAGCTCCGGCTGACGGCGTTGCTGATAGGTGAGCGCGGCGAGCATCGGCTCGGTGAGCCGGCGTGAGCGCGCCGCGTGCACGTCTGCGTAGAGGCGCGTCGATCCGAACGCGAGCGCGCACGCCGTGAGCAAGATGCCGGCCGCCGGCGCCCAGCGCCGTGCCCGCACGCTTTCTCCGGCCCTTGCCAGCGCCGCCGCCGCGTAGACCATCAGCACGACGACGGCGACCAGGCGGTAGCGCGCCGCGAGCGTCCCGTACAGGAGTCCGAGGAAGGTGGCGAGCAGGAACCAGCGCAGCAGACGCTCGTCGGGGCCACGCCGCCGCTCGAGCAGGAGACCGACGAGGCCGAACGCGAGCACCAGCGCGAAGCCGGGGGAAAGTCGCAGCACCCGCGAGCGCTCCGCGAAGTAGTACCAGTTCACGTTGTCAGCGGGCTCGTGGCTCGCGAGGATCGCCATGGCCTTCTGGACCTCCCAGCCGAGGAAGTGGCCGACGCTCCCGTGGGTCGCGAGCGTGAGCCACATGGCCCGCATGAGGCTGCCGTCCGCCGCCGGCAGGATCTCCTTGGCCGACTGCGCCAACACGAGATCGTTCGGGGAGCCGTCGGCGGCGTGACCGTGCACGGGGTCGACGGCCATGTTCGCCTGCACGACGTCGACTTCACCGTCCAGCCCGGCGAGCTGGTCGGTGTGGCCGGCGTCTCTGGCAACGGGCAGCGCGAGCTGCTC
>JABFRZ010000323.1 GCA_013140785.1 Planctomycetota bacterium
GCCGTGGCCCTTTCGCGCCTGGAGGGCCGCTGGATGGGCCTCGTGTTGGTGTCGGCGGGGGAGGCGCGCGTCGTGCCCGTGCCGGCCGATTGATGCGCGCGCAGCGCGGGACTCCGCGCGGAGCAGGGGCGGGTATCCTTGCGGACCGCCAGCGCGGCCCATCCACGCAAGGGTTTCCACCCCGCTCGACGTCACCATGCAAGACACCCAGGATCGAACGATGGACTCCGGGCGCTGGTTGCGTCTGCTCGGGCGCGAGGAGTTCGCGCGCCTGATGGGCGCGTGCCTAGACTCCGTGCTCGAACGTCATGGACGCCTCGCGCCGGCCGAGGCGCGCGCGCTGCGCGGCGAGACGCTGCGCAGTTTCGCAGGCTTGCTCGTGACGCGCGCCAGGCGCGTGCGCGCGGTGACGAAGAGCGACTGCCTGCGCGAGCTCGAGCAGACCCACGGCGCGCTCCTGCGCGAACGCGCACAGAATTCGAGCGAGCTGCTCGGGCTCGAGCAGGAGCTCGTGCGCGCGCGTTCCACGGCCGCGACCTCGGTCCTTTCGAGCGCCGAGGAGGAGACGCTCGCGCGTGCGTTGGCCGCCGACCTAGGGTTCCTGCTCGGGAGCGCCGATCCGAAGGCCGAGCTCGCGCGCGTGCTCACGCGCGAGGGCGATCGTCGTCGCACTGCCCTGGCCGCGCTGGTCGTGCGTGAGCGCGAGCGCATCGACTTGCTCGAACGCCGCATCGTCAAGCTGAGCGTGGCGCACGCGGAGATGGAACGGGCTCTGGCCGAGCTGGCGCGGCGCGCCGAGCTCGACGGCGGCCTGCCCTCGATCTACCGCACCGTTCAGGGGCTGGGCGCAGCCGAGTCGGAGCGTGAGGCCAAGAGCACCATGCTCGCGCGCATCTTCGAGCAGAACCTGGCGCTCCAGCACAAGGTGCTGCAGCCCGTGGCATCCCTGCACGAGACCAAGGTGCTGGATCCGGGCGCGCTGCGGCAGAAGAGCGCCTGAACGCCCCTGCGAGCGGCCGGACCTACTTCCCGTCCTTGCCCTCGTCCTGCCCGGCTTCGTCGTCCTCGCCGCCGTAGCCCAGCCTGCGCAGCTGCTCGCTCAGCTCCGGAGCGGGCGGCTCGTAGCGCGCGGGGAACGACAGACCGTGCACGTCCGCGGCCTCCTCCAGGCAGCGCTCCACGGCCGCCGTGTCGCGCTGGACCGGCTGCGACTCGCGCGGGTCGGTCGCCAGGTCGAACAGGCTGAGCGCGCGCCTGGGCTCGCGGTAGCGCACGTACTTCAGGCCGCCGTGCACCACGGCCTCCTCGAAGCGACCGAAGGCTGAGTTGCGCGCGTACAGGCAGCGCCGCTCGCCGTCGTAGGGCTCGCCGCGCAGCGCGCCGAGCAGGCTCCGCCCCGGCACGTTCGCGTGCGGGGGGAGTCCGAGCCATGCGAGCACGGTCGGGGTCACGTCGATGTTGGCGCAGGCGGCACTCACGATCACACCCGCGGGTACGTCCGCGCCGGGCAAGACGTACAGCGGGACGTGCAGGTTGAAGTCGTGCAGCGAAGCCTTGCGCTTGCGCCAGGGCTTGCCCTCGCCGAGCTCGAGATCGTCGCCTTCGTCTTGGCCGTGGTCGCTGGTCACCAGGAACAGGAGCTGGCCCCCGTAACGCCGCGAGAAGTACTCGTGTAGCTCGCGGATCTTGGCGTCCACGTAGCGCACCGCGCCCGCGTAGCTGTGCTCGAAGGGCGCATCCTTCCAGCGCTCGGGACCCTCGGCGCGGCCGTGCACGTCGATGTAGTGGACATAGGTGAACTCCGGGCCCACGCAGGGCGTGGCTTCGTAGTGGGCGAGCAGCGCGGTGTTGACCGAGTCGGCGTACATGCGCTCGGTCCACACGAGCTCCCCGTGTCCGCGCGTGGGGCCCTGGTTGTGGATGAAGCTCGCGTCGTAGTGGTCGAAGGCGCGGTGCACGGGGTTCCACTCGTGCAGGAATGGGTTGGTCACGAAGCCCGCCGTGCGGTAGCCGGCGGCGCGCAGCGTGCGCGGCAAGAGCGGCACCTCGTCGGCAAAGGTCGAGAGCAGGCCGCCTTCCTGGTTGCCGTCGGCCCCGTGCTGCTGCGGGTAGAGCCCGGAGAACAGGCTGATCACCGAGGGATAGGTCCAGGGCGCCACCGCGCGCATGGCTTCGAAGCGCACGCCGCGCTTGGCCAGCGCGTGCGTCTCGGTCAGCCAGCGCTCGGCCGCATCGTGGCGCAGCTGGTCCACCAGGACCAACACCACGCTCGGACGGGCAGGCGCGCTCGGAGCGCAACCGGCGAGAGCGGCGCAGGCGCACGCGGCGAGCAGGGCGGTTCGGGTCTTCCAGCCGGCCGTAGGAAGAGTCTCGTCGCCAGGCGAAGCGCGCGCGGCCGTGGTAGGGATCCTTGTCAACGGACTGCTGGGCGATCATCCGCTACGCGCCACGGCGCGACAAGGTTGGGCTGCAGCGCCAACCCGCGCCGCCGTGCGCGCGTAGTCCCGTGTGGATTCGCTCGACGCGGGCCCTACACTCGCCCCTCCCCGGCATGCAGTCGAGCGAACCAAACGCCAGCGCCTCGCACCGCTCTCCGCCGAGCGGCGCGGCTCTGGCGGCCGACGGGCGCTATCGGCTGAGCCTCGGATTCTCAGGCTGTCCCGGCTGGCGCGGCGAGCTCGTGTTGCTCGCGTTCTTCGCGCTCGCGGCCGTGGTGCTGACCTGGCCGATGATCGTGACCCTCGGCCAGGCAACCGGCACGCGCGGCGACTATCTCAACAATCTCTGGAACGCCTGGTGGGTGAAGCACGCGCTGGTCGAGGGCCACTCGCCATTCTGGACCGACTGGCTCTATTACCCCGACGGAATCTCGCTGCAGCGGCACACGCTCTCGCCGCTCAACGCGCTGTCCCTGGCGGCCCTGACGAGCTTCCTCGACTCGCACCAGGCCTTCAGCCTGCTGGTGCTCGCGCACTTCGCTCTTTCGGGCTGGTGTGGTTCCTTGCTCGCGCGCTACGTGAGCGGCAGCACCGCCGGCGGCGTGCTGGGCGGCTTGCTCTACAGCTTCTGCCCGTTCCACTACTTCTATCTGTGCCAGATCAACGTCTTCAGCTTCGAGTTCATGCCGCTCGCGCTGCTGTTTTTCCTGCGCCACGCGGGGGAGGGCGGGGGCCGCAACCTGGCCGGCGTGGTGCTGTCCCTGGCGGGCATGGCGGCCACGATCGAGTACTACGTCGTCT
>JABFRZ010000029.1 GCA_013140785.1 Planctomycetota bacterium
CTCCGCGGACGTCTCGGTCGAGCCCGAGCTCGCGGCCGCGCGCCTCCAACACAGCTTCGGCGGGCGCCTCGGACACGCGATCGAGCCCGTGCTCGCGCCGCTCGGCTTCGACTGGAAGATCGGCGTGGGCCTGATCGGCGCCTTCGCCGCGCGCGAGGTCTTCGTCAGCACGATGGCCGTCGTCTACGGCCTCGAGGGCGCCGACGAATCCTCGACCGCCCTGCGCGAGCGCATCCGCACCGAGACCCGCCCCGATGGCTCGCGCCTCTACACGCCGCTCGTGTGCTTCTCGCTGATGATCTTCTTCGCGCTCTCGTGCCAGTGCATGAGCACCCTGGCCGTGGTCAAGCGCGAGACCCGCTCCTGGCGCTGGCCGAGCTTCCTGTTCGCGTACATGACGCTGCTCGCGTGGGTCGCGAGCTTCGTCGTGTACCAGGGCGGGAAGCTACTCGGGTTCGAGTGAACCCCGCGGCCAGACTCGCGCTGACCGTCTGCGGGAGATGAGACGAGCGCGCGAGGATCGCGCGCGGGCGATGCATCGAGCTCAGAACCCGAGCACGAGGTCGAGGGCGTTCGAGAGCTTCCGCGCCCGCCCCGGCTTCGGACCGCCGAAGCCGGCCGAGGAGCTGCAGAGGCCTTGGACGTGGACCTCGACCCCGCACAGCGAGACGTCGAACGGGATCTCCCAGCCGAGGCGGTGGACAACGCCCGGGTGGGTGTTGCTCGTGCTGCCGAGCAGCGCCCCGTCGATCAGCACTTCGCCCAACGGAGACCAGTGACCTTGCGTGGACGACCGCCGCGCGACGAGGGTCGCGATACAGGGGCCGAAGCTCGTGCAGTCGAGGTTGGCGTTCCAGCGCGAACCAAACACCGGCCGCGCGACGGAGCGCAGGATCTCGGGGTTCGCGCCGGAGCCGTTGCGCGAACTCGTCGCGGCGCGCGGCGCGCGCGGTGCGCACAGCGCGAGGTCGTCGAGCGCCGTCGAGCCGTCGAGCACGAAGGCGAGCTCGACCACGCCGAGTGCGTCGAAGCCGGAATCCTCCACGGCCGTCGCGGTCGAACCGAAGCCGCTCTGCGGCGCGAGCGTGGTGAGGTCGAGCGTCCCTCGTCCCGGTTGCGCGAGGAGGATGTCGCCGGTCCAGTTGCTCGGCACGGTGTAGGTCCGCCGCCGGCCTGCGCCGTCGGTCAGCACGACGTGCAGCGGGCCGTCGCCGGAGTCCACATCGACCAGGGCCACGCTCTGCGGCTCGACCGGGAGCGTGAACGCGAACGTGATGGTGCATGGCGGCGGGCCGATGAATCTGGTGATCCCGATGGCGATCTCGTCGCGACCGTCGGGCGGAAGGTCCATGTCGCCGCAGGTCGCCGCCGCTCGCGAACGCCTCGACGCAATCGCAATAGCCGATATTACCGAAGTCGATGAGCTGCGCGAGCTGCGCACCATCGACTCCGGAGAGGACGAGGGGCCGAAGACCTTCGGGCGAACTGGCGACGACGTCGAGCTTGCCATCGAGGTTCCAGTCGATGCGCCCGAGTCTGTATTCGTTGCTGTTCGCCGCAAGGCGCGTCCACAGCACGCTGCCGTCGAGGCCCGAGAACACGCGCGCGCGTGCGTGGCCCGGATTTATGTCCGAAGCCGCAAAGTCTGGGACCCCGTCGGAATTGACGTCGCCGACGGAGAGCACCCGGGCCCCGAAAGTGGTGCGGATGGGCCCGCTCGAGCGCTCGAAGAGCACATCGACGTCAGGCTCGACGTACTGGGCGTTCGCCGGCGGCGTTGCGAGCGCGAGAGCAACCACGATGAGCGCGACCAAGATCGACTGCTTCAAGCGGATACCTCCGTAGGGGACGGGAGCAGGTTATCCGGAAGGGGCGAAGGGCGGAGAGATACCCGTCGATCAGGGCGTGATCGGCTTGGCCGCCGAGAAACGGCGGCTCAGTCCGGATCGCTCGGGTGCGCGTGATGCACCAGGGCTTCGGCGGCCTGCTTGCCTAGGTAGGCGTCCACGGCGGCGTGCACGGCGTACAGGACCGGCGTGATGCCGACCGCGATCAGGAACTTGTAGACGTAGTTCGTGAGCGAGACCGAGAAGGCGTTCGTGAAGGTCCACGGCTCGGCACCCGTCGCGACCGGGATGAGCACGAAGGCCAGGAAGATCACCACGAAGGTGTCCACGAGCTGGCTGATCACGGTGCTGCCCTGGGCGCGCAGCCACAGCCACTTGCCGCCTGTCAGGTGGCGCAGGCGCGTGAAGACGCGCACGTCGAGCCACTGCGCGAGCGCGAAGGCGACCAGGCTCGCGAAGACGATGCTGGTGGTCTGGCCGAGCGCGATCTCGAAGCCGCGCTGCATGTCCGCGTCGGTGATCCCGGCCGTGTAGCTGATGGCGGGCACGGCGATGGCCGCGCGGATCACGGGCTGCAGCAAGAGGTTCACCGCGATGGCGATCCAGGTGAAGAGCTTCACGAGCGGGCGCCCGAAGTACTCGTTGACGATGTCCGTCATCACGAACGTCAGCGGAAACGCGAGGATCCCCGCCGTGGCCACGAACTCCGGCCCGTCGCCGAGACCGAGACCAGCGGGGCCGAGGCCGAAGACCGTGAAGCGGAAGAGCTTCCCGCCCAACACCTCGGCGGCCACGAAGAAGCCCACGAACAAGGCGCACAGGACGTAGGCGAGCACTTGCTCACGCGCCACGAGACGCTTGGCCGATTCGCTCGCGGGCTCGTTCATGCAGGATCGCGGCGGTTTGTACCCGGCCCAGGGCGGACGCGCACGCTTCTTCGGCGCCTAGCCGGGCGCGCGCCGGATGTCAGCGCGAACCGACCTTCACGTGCTCACCGGCCCGCTTGGCCTTGGCGAGGAACTCGCGGAAGCCGCTCACGCTCACCGTGCCGCCCAGCGGCCCGGCGAGGACGCGCTCCGTGTCGGGGTCGAGCACGAGGTACAGCGGCGTCGCGATCGAGCGCGCGAGCTGCTCCTGGAACTGCGACAGCTCCTCGCCGCGGTCGCCGTCGGTGTGCAAGCGCGCCTCGACGAAGCCGCCGTCTAGCTCTTCGAACAGTGAGGGGAAGACCTTCTCCTCGTTCTGGCGGCAGTTCACTCATGTGTGGCCGGTGAAGTTCACCAGCAGGAGCTTCGCCTGCGCGCGGGCCTGGGAGCGAGCCAGGTCGTAGTCGTCCACCACGATCGCGTGCCTGCGTGCGGCCTGGTCGGCGCGATTCGAGTACGGCGGGATGATCGCCGTCATCACCTTGTCCATGGTGCTGCCGCTCGCGCCGCTGTAGCAGTAGGCGGCGAAGAGCGCGAAGACGAGGCCCGCCACCAGCCGCACGGGTGAGATCTCGGCCTGAGCGCTCTTCACGTGGATCATCCCGAACAGGTAGAGCGCGGCCACGCCGAAGATCCCGACCCACAGGAGCAGGTACAGCTCGCGCGAGAGCCAACCCCAGTGCCACACGAGGTCGCTGTTGGAGAGGAACTTCAGGGCCGCGGCGATCTCGACGAAGCCGAGCGTCACCTTGAAGGTGTTCATCCACTCGCCGCTGCGCGGCATGGCCTTGATGCGCGCCGGCACCAGCGAGAGCAGCACGAACGGCACCGCCATCGTCAGCCCGAACACGGCCATGCCCAGCGCCACGCGGCCCGAGTCGCCGCTTCCGCCCGCGCCGATCGAGAGCAGGGAACCGACGAACGGCGCGGTGCACGTGAAGGACGTGATCACCAGCGTCGCACCCATCAGGAACACGCCCAGGTACCCGCCCTTGCTCGAGGCGGAGCCGGCGAGATTCATCAGGAAGCGCGGCGGCTCGAGGTTCACGACTCCGAACAGGACCAGCGCGAAGTAGACGAACGCTATCGCGAACACGAGGTTCGTGACCGGGTGCGCGGCGAAGGGCTTGATCAGGCCGCCGAACACGACCCCGACCAGCACGAAGATGAGCACGATGCCCGCGCCGTAAGCGAGCGAGAGCCCGAGCGCGTTCGCGCCGCGCTTGTCGGCCTGCTTCGTGAAGAAGCTGATCGTGATCGGGATCATCGGGTAGGTGCAGGGCATCACCAGCGTGAGCAGCCCGCCGCCGACCGCCAGGAGCAGGAACAGGAACAGGCTCTGTTCCTTCTCGGAGTTCTCGCCTGAGACCGCCTCGGTGACCACCACCGAAGGTTGCGACGCCGCGTCCCACCCGCTCCACACGTCGTCCGCCCCGCGCCCGCGGTCGTACGCGGTCTCGGAGTAGTTCACGCAGAACGACGGATCGCAAACCTGACCCGTGAGCTCGGCCGCGCGACCCGCGCCGCTCGCGCCGGGCGCCAGCGTGCCGCGCGCGTAGACGACGAAGCTCCCCTCGTGCGCATTGATGTAAGCGCCCGAACCGTCGATGGTGATGGCGGACTGGTCGATGCGCTCCGGAGTCGGGAAGCGCGGCGCCTCCCAGGTGATGCCCTCGCCGCTCAAGGTGACCACCGTGGGCACACCGATCGGCTTTTCCCCGAGATCGTCGGCCGTGTGATAGAGGTGCCAGCCCTCGTCGAGCTCGATCTCGAGCGCGGCGCGCACCTCGTCGCCCTCGACGCGCGTGTAGAGCGTCGCGTCGGCGTGCTCGCCCTTGCGGGCGTCGGGCTTCGGGCTCTCGGCCTGCGGCGTGACCGCAAGCGCGGGCTCGCCTCCGCCGCTCGCCGGACCCGCATCGACCTCCGCCGCCGCGGCCGCCGCGGCGGCCGCGCCCGCCGCCGCGAGCAGGTCCGCCGGAAAGTTCGCGAACAACGCGTCCTCGCCCGCGCCCGACGACTTCAACGTCTGGCGGTACGGGATGCAGCCTTGCACGTCCTCGCAAACGAGTCCCTTGATCTTGATCTCGAGGCCGTCGGTCGTTGCGCCGGATGCGAGCTTGCCCGCGGCATACAGCACGAGCCCGCGCTCGTGCGCCAGGATGAAGGCGCCCGCGCCGGCCACGTCGGACTGGTCGAGGCGCACGGGCTCGGGGAAGCGAACCTCGCCCCACTCGATGCCCTCGCCGTAGAAGGTCACGGTCGTCGGCAGGCCGACGGCCTTCGGGTGCCCGAGCTCCTTGTGGTAGAGGTGCCAGCGGCCCTCGAGCTCGATCGGGATCGCGGCGCGCACGATCCCATCGGCGACGCGCGTGAAGAACTTGGCGCGCGCGGGGGTCTGCGCCGCGGCCGTGGCGCTGCACAGGACGAACGCCAGCACGGCGAAGAGGGTGCGTCGGATCATCAGCGTGTTCGGGAAGGCTTTTCAGCGTAGCAAGAGCGCTGGGCGATGCGGTCCGGCGGCTGCTCCACTAACGTATGGCCGGTCGCGCGGTGAGCGCGAGCCCGGGAGTACGCGCTCCTGTTTCCCTCGTGACCTGCCGAGAGCCATCCTGTTCGTCTCTGGCGAGCCTTGTCCCCGCTCGAGAACCTCCGATGAAGATCCCCGCGCTGCTATTTCTCTCCGGCCTGCTCGTCCCCGTCCTCGCGCCACGCCAGGAGGAGCCGCCCAAGAAGAAGATCCAGAACCCGGTCACGCGCTTCTTCAAGGAGCAGTCCGAGCGTCTGGCCACCGAGGTCGAGGGCGCCTGGATGCTGCTCACGTACGAGGATCCGGATGAAGCGCCCATCGAGGATGCGGCGCGCGGCTTCGCGACCTTCCACGACGGCTTCATGACGCTCCTCTTGACGATCGACACCTTCGAGGAGCGTCTGTTCCGCGCGCGCGAGTACATGCTCCTGCGCGCGGGCGCCTACCGCTACCGCTTCGACGAGCAGGGCCTGCTGCAGTTCGCGAACGTGATGAGCGTCACCAACCAGACCGAGGACGGCGACGCCGAACGCGAGTCCTCGGGCCAGGTGTACGAGTACCTCGCGCGCATCGAGAGCGACGTGCTCGAGCTGCGCAACAGCGACGGCGTGCAGCTCTCCTTCCGCCGCGTCACCGCGGGCGACTTCCCCGACTCGGCCATTCGCAAGCTCGAGTCACGCCGCAGCGGCCAGCCGCAGTGGGAAGAGGTCGAGCGCGGGCCGCGCTAGTTGGTCCAGAGCGGGCGCGGACTCAGTCGTACTCGATCTCGACGAGCGGGCCAGTCGATGCGCCGGACCCGGGGGATTTCGAGCTTTCCAGTGGCCGCTTCGGGCCAAGCACGCGGATGCGCGGGACGGCGTTCGGCCCTGCGGCCCCGACGAGAGTGGGGATGTAGAGACCCGTGGGTGAGCCGGCGACCAGATCGGGCGCGCCATCGCCGTCCACGTCGCCGGCCGCGGCCACCGAGTAGCCGAGGTAATCCCAGCTCGAGGTGCCGGATACCGCGCGCAGCACCGATCCGTCGGCGCCGGAAAGGACGAGTACCTCGCCCGCGCCCGGACCGAGCAGGCTGGTCGCCGTCGGGTTCCCCAGCGCGATGTCCGAGTGGCCGTCGCAGTTGAAGTCGCCGGCCATCGCGACCGCGTAGCCCGGTCCGATCGGTCCACCGTAGGCCGCCGGCGCCTGAATCCCATGCGAGAAGAGCCGCAGGCCGCTCTTGCTGGAGAAGACGTGCGCTCCCCCGCCGACGGCGCCGCCGTAGTAGATCTCTTCTTCGCCCACGACCAGGTCCACGAACCCGTCGGCGTCGAAGTCGAAGTCGGGCGCCCCCGCGAGCGACACGCCGAACTCGCTCTGCCCCCCGAGGCCAAGGAACTCGCGCAAGAGCATCCCATCGACTCCCGAGAACACCCGCACGGCGCCGCTCCAGCCCGAGCCCGCTCCCGGCGCTCCTACTGCAAGATCCGGCACTCCATCGCGGTCCCAGTCCCCTACTCCCGTCAGCGAGAACCCGAAGACTTCGCCGTTGTGGACTCCGTACTGGCACCATTGCGTTCGGTGGGTCCGGCCTGAGATCTGGAAGAGCGGCGAACCGTCCGCGCCAGAGTAGACGCGCACGTAGCCGGGCAGCGGTGGAACGAGATAGGTGCAGAAGCCCGTGACGACGGGATCCGCATACGTGCGTGGCGCTCCCACGGCCACGTCGGCGTGGCCGTCGCCGTTGCAGTCGCCGATGCCGGCGACCGAGACGCCCATGAAGTCACCGGGATCGCCGACGAACTGGTGCAACAAGGCCCCGGTCGCGCCCGAGAACACCCTCACGCAACCCGAGCCGGCTTCGAAGTGCGCGCCCACCAGGAGGTCCTCGACGCCATCCGCATCCACGTCGCCGGCGCGCGCGAGCGAACGTCCGAAGCCGCTGTCCGGAGCTCCGCTCCACGAGCGCAGCTCCGCTCGGTTTCGGCCGGAAGTCACCACGACGCGAGGAATCCCGCTCGTGAAAGAGCTGAACGCGAGGTCGTCGTGACCGTCGCGATCAACGTCGCCCGCACCCGAGACCGCCCTGCCGAGGCTCTCCGAGGCTCCGCCCACGACGTGATCCTTCCGGAACCCGCCGGCCAGGACGAGGGCTCGACCCGTGAAGTCGTTGTAGGAATGACCCGTGTAGAAAGAGAACGTGGGCGCGCCGACGGCCAGGTCCTCGAGGCCATCGCCGTTCACGTCGCCGAGCGGTGCGAGCGCGAAGCCGAGGTATGCCATCTTGCTGTCCCCGTTCCAGCCCAAGGCGGCCGAGGTGTGGAGCCCGAGGGTGTCGCCGCTCGTGCCCGACAGGATCCACAGGCTGGAAGACTCCGGATAGCCAACCGCCACATCTCGATGCCCGTCGTGGTCTTGATCCCCGAGGCCACACAGCGCCCAGCCGAAGCGCGCGCTCCCCGGGTTCTCCGGCATCATCGTGTAGTGGTAGATGCCCTGCTCCGGGTGGGTCCTCGTCGCGCTCCACAGGACGGCGCCAGTCGCGCCCGAAAAGGCGCGCGCGTAGCGCCCGCCTGGGGCTCCGACGAGGAGATCGGGCGCTCCATCACCGTCGAGATCGCCCGCTCCCGCCAGCGACCTTCCGAAGTCGTCACCCGTGGCGTCGCCCGCGAAAGTGCGCAGCACCGCGCCGTCGGCGCCAGAAAGGAGCACGGCCTTGCCCGAATCGGGCACACCGAGCTCGCCGCGCGGAATGCCGACGAAGAGCTCGTCCTTGCCGTCCTGATCGATGTCCCCGGCGTTCACGAGCACCGCGCCGAACTCCTCGGAAGCACCGCTTCCGAAGAGCGTCGCCAGCAGGACCCCGTTCGCCCCGGAGTAGATGCGCACGCTCCCGCCATCGGTTGCACTGCGATCATCGCCAGGTGCTCCGACCGCGAAGTCGGCCACCCCGTCGCCGTTCACGTCGTCGAGCAGCGCCACGGCCTCGCCGAAGCGATCGAGAGCTGCGCGGCCCGGGATCTGCCGGAGCAATCTGCCATCCGCTCCAGAAAACACCCGGACCGCGCCGCGTTTCGTTCCCGGCGTTGGGCGCAACGCCCCGGCCCCGGTCCTGAACCCACGCGAGCGCGGCACGCCAACGATCACGTCGGGAACGCCGTCGCCGGAGAGGTCTCGTCCGCCTGCCAAGGCGTAACCGAAGCGTTCGCGCAAATCGGTCCCGTCCAACTGCAGCAGCGTCGAGCCGTCCGCCCCAGAGACGAGATAGACCGAGCCGAACGGCCATGAGTCGAACAGATCCGGCGCACCCATCCAGTAGTCGTTGACCCCGTCGCCGTTCACGTCACCCGCTGCCGCGAGCGTGTGTCCGTGCTCCTTGTAGTAGCCGTCCCCGTCGTTCGCGTGCAGCACCTTCTGCGCGGAGACTTCGGGCGCGAACCAGCCAACGAGGACGAGGGTGGTCGGAACTAGGAGAGGGAGGTTCATGGAACACCTGGGAGTGAAGAACGGCGTACCACGGGTGTCAGGGAAAGGGGCCCGAGCACCCACGAGAAAACTCCGGAATCCTGGCGCGTCACGACGCGAGCGATCACCACGAGCGCGTCGCCTGGCTGCAGGGGGACAAGGCCGAGCTCGCATTCGGGACGGCCCGCAGCGCCCTAACGTTCGATCGGCCCCAACACCTCGTCGAAGAGAGCTCGCATCGATTGCCAGGAACGCCGGTCCGCGCGCGGGTGGTAGGCGAAGCCGGGGAACTTCCAGGCGTCGATCTCACGATTGGTGAAGCTGTGCCCGACGCCGCCATACAGCTCCATCTGCCAGTCCACCCGTCCGTTCGTCATCTCGGCGATGAAGGCGTCGCGTTGTCGGGCGTTGACGATCGGATCGTCGGCGCCGAGGCAAACGAGCACCTTGCCGCGGATGGCCTTGGCGTCGAGCGGAGCCGTCGTGTCCAGCCCCGCATGGAAGCCGACGACTGCGGCGAGCTCGGCGCCGCTGCGCGCGAGCTCGAGCATGGCCGTCCCGCCGAAGCAGAAGCCGACGGCGGCGGTCTTGGCGCGCTCGACGCACGGGTGTGTCCTGAGCAAGTCGTGCGCTGTGGCGGCGCGCGCGCGCAAAGTGGAGAGGTCCGAACGTAGGCTCCTGACCAGGGCCTTCGCCCGGTCGATGGTCAGGTCCTTCTCTCCATAGAGGTCCAGGGCGAAGGCGATGTAGCCGAGCTCGGCCAGCATCCGCGCCCGCTCCTTGGTGTGGGCGGTGAGCCCCGGGCCCTCGTGGGCGACGAGAATGCCGGGCACGCGGCGGCCGCCGGATCCATCAGCCAGATAGCCAGTGAACGACCTCCCGCCGCTCACATAGTCGGTCGGTTGCAAGTCGATCACTGCACGCCTCGCCGCTTGAGAGCTCCAGGGGATGGGCTCGGGCCCGCGTGGAAACGTCGCTCGCGAAGTCGTCTCGGCACACCTTCTAAACGTAGCTGAGTGCGTAGTTTGAGAAACGCAGTGGAGCCTGATGGGATTCGCACGGGGCGATCAGGGGGTGCCCATCACGAAGCGCAGGCCATTCGAGAGGCGGAGGCGCGGGAGGGTGCCTGACGGCGTGAGGAAGATACCCTGGCCGAAGAACTCGAGCGCGAGCAGGCTCGGATCGTTCGGCACGGCGAGCGAGAGTGTGAGCGGCACTCCCGCGTAGGCGCCGAGGTGGAAGCGCGCGAGCGCGGACCCGGCCCTGAGGTAGACCTCCCCGAAGGGGAAGCTCGCCTCGCAGGAGCTCCCGAAGCGCGCGAGCCTGATCGCCGCGAGCGAACCCGCCGGCACCGGGCCGTCGAGCGCGAGCTCGAAGGTCGCGCCGATCACGACCGCGCCTGCCGAGCGCCGTAGCGTGCAGGGGTTTGCGAGCGCACACGGCGCGAGGATCTCGGCTGCGCCGAGGTCGAGGCGCAGGAGCGCCGGACCGGTGGCGAGCACCG
>JABFRZ010000640.1 GCA_013140785.1 Planctomycetota bacterium
GCGGCCGGCCGCGCCTGTGCTGAGCGGGACGCGCGAGCTGCCCGACGTACACGAGCTACCCGGGGCCACGCTGGCCGAGAAAGTGCAAGGCCTGTTGCGTCTGGCGGGCGGTCCAGGCGACCACCGCGCGCTCGAACGCGAGGTGCTGGCGGTGCTCCAGCGCACGGTGGGCGAGGCGCGCCGCCCGCGCGCGGCGCGCGCCGAGGTGCTCGAGGAGATCCGCGTGCTCGAGACGCGCGTGGCCGAGCAGAAGCGCGTGCTCGACGCCAGCGAGGAGGAGCTCGCGCGCATGATCCAAGAGAAATCCCTCGACCCAGGTGCAGCCTCGATCTACCGCACGGTGCAAGGACTCGATCCCTCCGCGCGCGACTTCGCGAAGAAGAAGGAGCTCTTGGCGGTCCTGTACCGCGCCAATGTCGAGCTCCTGAGGCAGCTCGAGGACGAGGCCAGGCGCGGCTGAGCGAGGAGGGGAAGGCCGCGTGTCGCGGCCGACGCCGGGGAGGGTTCGCCTCCCCCGCCGGCAAGAACTCAGCGCCGGCGCAGCCTCCTCGGTCTCCGCCTGGCAAGCGCCGCGCGCGCGCGCGTATCCTTTGCGCGTGCCGCGCAGGCTGACGGCGATCCTCTTCCTCGTGTTCGCGGTGGCCTGGGGCGCTTGGCTGCGGGTCGATACCGCGCTCTCGGACGCGCACTTCGATGCGCACGATCCGCGCGGGCTGCTGCGCAGCGATCCGGCGGTCCTCTACTACTTCACCGAGAGCATCCTCGAGGCCGGTGGCGGACTGCCCGTCGATTTCCGCGCCGACGCGCGCGTCCAGCACCCCTTCGTCACCGACGTGCCGGCCGAGTTCCCGGTCGGCCAGGAGTTCCTGGTGGCCTGGGTTCATCGGCACTTGGGCGGCGACGGAGCGCTGCACGTCACGGCGTTGTGGGTGATGGGCTTCACGGCCGCCCTGTTCGTCGTGGGCACGTTCCTCTGCGTACACGCGCTCACACGCAGCGCCCTGTGGGCGGCGCTGGCGTCGTTGCTCGCGCTGTTCACGCCGGCCAACTATCGCACGCTCGGGTTCGTGTTGGTGGGCGAGGACGTGGCCCTGCCGCTGTTCGCGCTGCACCTCGGTTGCCTCGCGCTCGCCGCGCGCAGCGGGCGCGCGCGCGACTACCTGCTGAGCGGCGCCTGCGCGGCCGCGGCGCTTGCCACCTGGCACGCCTCGTCGTTCGTGCTGGCGTTCGAACTCGGCGTGCTGTTCCTCGGGCTGCTCGTCACGGGCCGCAGCCCGCTCGCCAGCCCACGCGCTTGGCTCGTGCTCGTCGCGCCACTCGCCGCGGGCGTGTTCGTCCCGGTGCTGCGCGCGAGCGGCTTGCTGGTCTCGCCCGCGGCCGCCCTGTTCCTCGCGCTCGCGCTGCCGGCCTATTTGGAGCGGCGCCGGCAGCCGCCTTCACTTGGCGACGCCCCGCTGCGCGTGCGCGTGCGCGCGTGCCTGGTGCTCTGCGTGGCCCTGCCAGTGTTCGGTGCGCTCGCGCCCGACTCCTACGCGCACGTGCACGAGGTGGTGTGGGCCAAGCTGCGCCACTTCGGGCGCCTGCCCGCGGACCCGAACGCGATCTCGTTCGACGCGCGGCTCCTGTGGCAGGGGCCGTTCGAGGGCCTGTCGCGGGCCGAGTTCTTGGGGTGGTGTGGCTGGCCGCTCGCAGGGCTGTTCGCGGCCGGCGCGCTGACGCTCTTCCGGCGCCGGCGTGCGGTGGGCGGCTTCGAGCTCCTGCTGCCGGCACTCGCGCTGGCCTCGCTGCCCGCGGCCTGGCTGTTCGCGCGCCTGGTGGTCCTGCCGGGGCTGTTCGCTCCCGCCGTGGCGGCGGTGGGGCTCGCGGCTTGGCGGCGGCGCGGACTCGCGCTCGGGCTGTTCGGCGTCCTTCTGCTGGTGCAAGCCCACCTGTTCGCGGGCTTCGTGCGTGAGCACGAGAGCGTGTGGTACCTGCCGCCGGTCGCGCAGGCCGAACTCCGGGCGTTGGTCGAATGGGTCGATCTGAATCTGCCCGCGGACGAGCCCATCGCCGGGGATTTCCTGAGCTCGACCGCGCTGCTCGCGCACACGCGTCGGCCGATCGTCCTGCAACCGAAGTACGAGACCGAGCGCAGCCGGCGCCAGATCGAGGCCTTCCTGATGGCCTTCTTCCACGGTTCACCCGCCGAGCTGGCGGAGCTCCTGCGCACGCGCTTCCGCTGCCGCACGTTGCTCGTCGATCGCTACGCGCTGTGGGAGCTCATGCGCACGACCGCCGGCCTCTCCCCATCCGAGCGCGAGCCGCGCCCCGGAACGGCGGCCGCGGCGCTGCTCACGAGGGACGAGGACGCGCTGCGTGCGATCCCCGGTTTCGAGCTCATCTACCGCGGCAAGCCCGGCATCCCGTGGGCCGATTATCGGCTATTCCGGCTGCCTTGAGCGGCGCGCGCGCCTACGGCGCGGTCGTGACGCCCTTGGCCAGCGGCGACGCGTTCCAGCCCAGGCGCAGGGCGCGGTAGACGGGGCCGCTGTAGGAGCGCACCGGGACTTCGCTCGCGTCCGCCAGGCGGATGGACGGCTTGGTGCGCTCGAAAACGCCCGAGAAGCTCAGCTTCTCGCGCAGCGGGAGCAGGGAGTCGAGCAGCACCTCGGCGAAGGCTTCGGGCTGCAGGAAGAGCGCCGTCTGCATGGCCGGTCGGTCGAAGCACCCGGCCAGGAAGCGCGCATCCAACTCGTCGAGGCGCAGCTCGGCGGCCGTCTCGAGCCACTCGATGGGCATCAGCTCGCGGCCCTCGCGCGTGGCGCGCAAGCACAGCTCGTGCAAGCCTTCGAAGCCGATACGTTCGACCGCGCGCGACACGATCAACCACGAGATGCCGTAGAAGGATTCGGGGATGTCGGCCCAGCGCCGGTGCAGAGCGCTGCGCGGCGTGCCGAGCAACGCCGCGAGCGTGCCCGGCGCGACCGGCGGCCCGAGCTGCAGGCGGACGCTCTGGCTGACGATCGGGCGCGCGCGCCACGGGCCCTCGCCCGGCTCGCGGTAGATGATCTCGAGCTCCAGCCCGCCCGTGAAGGCACTGGCGTTGAGCAGGCGGTGCGAGCGGATGTGCTCCTGGTACTCGGGGTTGAGCGCCTCGGCGATCACGTCACCCAGGCCCTCCTCGAGGATGCCGGGCAGCGGCGACCAGGAGGGTCCGATCAGGGCGTGCACGAGCTCGTGCGCGAGGTACCAGGGGGACTGACCACCCTCCTGCAGATGAATGCGCTTGGCCCGGAACTCGTCGTCGAGCAGGGTGAAGCCGCG
This sequence comes from Planctomycetota bacterium, assembly GCA_013140785.1. Classification (GTDB taxonomy): domain Bacteria; phylum Planctomycetota; class UBA1135; order UBA1135; genus JABFRZ01. The sequence continues at coordinate 3,304 of JABFRZ010000640.1, forward strand.
CACGCTCTCGGGGCGCTCGTGGAACATGAAGACCGCCAGCTGATCCTGCACCCACACGTCGATGGGACGGTCCTGGGCTCCAGGTAGGAGCGCCTTCACCTCGGGCGCGAGGCGTTGTAGGAGCTCCGCCACCTCGCCGGCCTTGCCGGCCGAGTGCGCGCGTACCGCGCCGTAGGGCGTCTCGACCACGATCGGCGGCGGCGGGGCCAGGCAGCCCGCAGAGAGCAGCGCCGAGGCCAGGATCGCTATGGCGTGCGCACGCATCTCGTGCTCGAAGGATAAAGCAGCGCGCGCGCGGCGGCGCGAGAAAAGCCTTCTGCTACTGGCTCATGGCCCAGGCCTGCCAGGCTTCGTCGAACTGCGCGTAGGACTGGCCGAGACACTCGCCGAAGGCCGTGCGTTGCACGTCGAGCAGGTTCTCTGGGTCCGGCAGCCCGTCGCTCCGCTTGCGTCCGTGGAGCTTGCCGTTCAAGCACCCGTAGCCCGCTGGATTCGTCTCCACCATGAAGCGCGTCATCGACCAGCAGGCGTAGTGGTGCCGCAGCTCGAACTCGGCGTAGGTCTTGATCGCCGTCATCTCGGCCACGCGTGGGGCCTTGCCCGCGCCGATCATCTGCTTCACCTCGGGGTTCCAGTTTTCCCTGTTGGCGCGCACGCCGTTCGAGCCCTCGGAGGCGTCGAAGGTGTTGAAACGCGGGTTGATCTCGCGCTCCATGAAGTGTGCCAGCCCCTCGCGCAACCAGCAGGGCGTGTCGTAGGAGTAGTGCTTGAAGGCGTCGAGCAGGTTGATCGCCAGGTTGAAGACCAAGTGGCCGTGGATCTGCTCGTCCGAATGGAGCTCGTTCTCGGACAGGTTCGTGACCACGATCAGCGCATCGCGCTCGATCACGTTCCAGCGCTGGGTGCGCTTGACCGAGAGGCCGAACTGCTCCATCAGGAAGGCCGTTTGGTCGGAGGCCGTGGGCAGCACGAGCACCTCGAACTTGCCCTTCTGGCCGACGTAGGGGCCCTCGCCCCAGTAGGGCGCGCCGAGCACCCAGGCCATGCGGCCGTTCGGGAAGTCAGACTCCTTCACCTGCATCAGCTCGAGGAAACGCGCCCAGGTCTTCTCGACTCGCTGGGCATACAGGTGCGTGCGCATGAAGGGGTCGAGCACTCGCGTCTTGGGATCGACGTCGGGCAGCACCGCGGCCAATTCGGCCAGCTCGGCGCGCACACTCTTGCTCTCGTCCGGCCCGACCTTCTGGGGGCCGAGCGCCAATCCGAGTTCGAAGTGCGCGCTCTCGATCCAGAACAGGTCGCGCCCGCCGAAGAAGTGGTCGGCCCAGGCCGTGTCTTGGATGCCGAACTGGAAGCCGCCGTGCGAGACGATGCCGGCGGCGCGCATCAGCTTCGGATCGCCATGGCACCAGGGGCAATTCGTCGGCAGGTTGCGCGGCTTCCCGGCACTCTGGGCCAACGCTGGGGCGGGTTGTGTGAACACGACCGCCAACGCCAGCAGCGCGGCGGCGTGGAGCTTGGTGTCGATCATGGCGGGGAACCGCGCATGCGGTGCTTCCAGGTCTCGGGAACGGCCTCGGCGAAGTCCGCATCGAGCAGGGTGAGGTGCGCGCGGTCGATGGCGGCTTGCACAGCCCTCTCGGCGTCTTCCAGCGGGACGAAGGGGAACTCCAGCAGCGAGAGCTCGAGGGTTTCGAGCAGCGGATCGGCGGACTGGCTGCGAGCCTCGAGACGTAGGCGCAGCCAGCGTCCAGTGAGCTCGATCGGTTCACTCCACTCGCCGAGGGAGAGATGGCGCGCCGCGCTCCACAGGCCAATGCCCAAGAGCTTGAAGCGCCCCTCGATCCGCTTCGTGGCGAGCAAGCTCGGCTGACCTGCCTGTTCCAGCTCCGGCCGCGCGGCCTCGCAGGCTGCACGCGCCTGGAGCCAGGGCTCGGCGGACATGGCGCGTACCGCGAGGCGCGGGAGGAACTCGTTCGTCAGGGCCAAGCGCCTCGCGTGGAGCAGGGAGTACTCGGGGTATAGCTCGCGGATGTCGTCGCACAGGCGCTCGATTTCCGCGCCCGTCAGCGCAAGTCCATTCACGAGCAGCACCGTTCCGCTCGGGTGCGCGGGAGCTGGAGTTTCTGCCGGCGCGGGTGCCGACGCGGGCGTGCAGCCGAGCGCCCCAGGCAGAAGCGCCGGGGCGAGCAAGGAGCTCGTCAGGAGGAGCCGGAGAGGGATCATCGGAAGGCCGGGGACGTACTGTCAGGCGCGCGCGTGATGACCGAGAACATAGCAGGGGGGAAACCCGCGGTCGTGTTCGGGCGACCTCTCCGGGTAGACTCTCCGCGCCAATTTTCTCGCCGAGGGCCGTCCATTCCTCCTGCCGCTTTCGTCGGAGGACCCTCACGTCGATGGTTTCGTCTCCGTAGCTGGGGCCCTGTCGTACTTGGGACCCCGTCGCCCTCCGTTCCCTGACCCGCTTCAAGCCATGCTCTTCGTCCACTCCCGTCTCGGTTCGCTTCATCCCTGGATTCCCGCCGCCGCGGCCTTGGCCCTGATCGGTTGCGGAGGCTCGGAGGAGGCGAAGGGCCCGGAGACAAGCCGCGCCGCCCCTCCGTCCGAGCTTGCCTCGGCAGCCAAGCCGGCCAGCTCCTCGCCGGGGATCATGGTCGAGGTGCCGTCCTCCGGATCGTTCTCGCCGCTCACCGTACCGGTCGAGGACGTGCTCGAGAACGAGCCTGGGGTCGAGAAGCCACTAGTCGCGAGCTTCCCCGAGGGACGTCCGGCGGACCCGCCGCCGGCTATCGACGACCTGCCGGACGAGGACGAACTGCTCGGCAAGCCGCTGGTCATCAATGGCAGGGTGATCCCCTTCGAGGAGATCAAGCGCCAGTGCTGTCTTGGCCGCTACGGGGTGGCCGAGATCGAGACCGCCAAGATCTGGATCTTCATCGACGAAGAGATCAAGCGGCGCGTCGCGGCCGGCGCCTCGGCCGAGGAATTCGTCGTGAAGGACGAAGAGGTGCACGGGATGGTCAAGGCCATCGAGGAGCAGATCAAGGCCGAGTACCCCCAGGGGGACATGACCCTCGAGGACGTCTTCGCGAACATGGCCACCGAGGCCCCGCTGCAGCGTCTGCGCGTCCAGCGGCTGTTCGAGAAGCTCTTCCTTCCCGAAGACCCGGCGCAGTACCCGCCGGTGACCATCGCTGCGATTCTGTCTGGCCCGAGCGGCGACGTGATGTTGGCGCAAGTCCAGGAGACCTACGCGGAGGCCAAGCAGACGGGCATCGAGATGCCCAGGAACTCGGACCTCGATGACGCCTTCATGCAGCAGATCGTCGCGCACCTGCACTCGACCGCCACGATCGAAGCGGCGCCGGCGCTCGGGGTCTTGTACCGGGTCAACGGCGTGGACATCACGGTGGCGGACATCTGGGAGCGCATCAAGTCGCTGGTCACCGTCATGGAAGTGCGCGCGGCCAAGCAGTGGATCGTGAATACGACCCTGCTGAAGGAGGCCTTGGCTGCGGCCAATGTCTGGCTCACGGACGAGGAAGCCGAGGCTGCCTATCACGCTCACAGCGACCCCTACAAGGATTCGATCTTCAGCTACGAGCGCCTCGCCGTGACGCTGAAGCAGTTTCCCTCGATCGAGCGCTACAAGGAGTACCGGCGCATCTACGATTCTTTCCACCGCATGAAGAAGCCGGAGATCACCGCGGAGACGCTGGAACGGCATGGTGAGTTGCGCACCAACAAGATCATCGGCCAGGTCAGCGTGGACGTGGACGTGATCCTGTGCTCGGCTTTCGACATCAAGGCCGGCCGCTGGAAGTCGAATGGTTGGGTCGAGGCCGAAAACCGCATGCGGGACCTGCTGGACCAGATCGTGGAGGAGCAGCGCCCCTGGGAGGAGATGGTCGAGAAGTACTCGGAGTTCTACGAGCCGCCCGCGTCGGTCAGCGCACGCCAGGAGGGCCTGTCTGAACGCCCGGTCAAGGGGCGCTTTCGCAACTACCAGCGCAACAACCTGCTGAACGAACTGGGCGAGTCGGAGTACGAGTTGTTCCTCAACGGCACCTCGATCACCGACTTCATCTTCCTGGAGCAGGAGGTCGGGACGCTGGGCACGCCCATGCGCGGTCCGCTCGGCTGGTACCTGCCGCGCCTGACACGGCGCAGCAAGCCGCCGCGCCAGCTCGCGGCCAAAGAAGAGACGCTCGCGATTCTCCGGCTCGACGATTACCTCATCCAGAACCTGAACAGCTTCGCCCAGGAGCTGATCAGGAAGAACGAGGTCTTCGGGCTCGAGCTGCCCGGCACGACGCCCAAGTAGCCCCGCGCGCAGCGACGGCGCGTCGCCACGCTCGTCGGCGGTCGCGCTGCGACGATGGGGTGTCGCGCTCGACGACCCGCATCAAGCCAGGGCCGTGCTCGGCGACCGCAATGGCCGCCTGCGCCGTCTATCTGTCGCGCTCCTTGCTTCGTCGCAGCGTGCTTCTCGTTTTCGACGGCCGGCTGGGCCGCTCTGTTTCCTGAGCGAGTTCTTTGCAACCCGTGTGCAGGCGGCGGAAGATCGGCGTTCGTTGAGTTCCTCTCCCGCCAAGACCTGGGCCCTGCTGCGGCCCTACGCGAGGAAGCACCTCGGCGTCTTGAGCCTGGTGCTCGGGCTGGGCGCCCTGGTCGCCTTGGCCGAGAGCGCGTCGTTCGGGCTCATGCAACCGCTGTGGTCGGCGCTGTTCCCGCGGGAAGGCGCGGAGGTAGATCCGCGTTCGCGCAACCTGTTCGCCTGGATGGAGCCGCGCGCTCAGGCCTGGACGGGAATCGAGGATGCACCCATGGCCGTGCTCGTGTGCGTGGCCGTGTTCGCGCTCGTCATGGGCCTGATCGCGTCGGCGAGCACGTGGGCGACGACCTGGTACTCGCGCAAGGCGAGCTACCAGATGATCGTCGATCTGCGCGTGGACGTGGCGCGCCACCTCATGGGCCTGTCGCTGCGATACCACGGTTCGCGGCGGTTCGGCGATCTGCTCTCGCGCGTGAGTTCGGACGTGACCTCGGTGCTCGAGACGGTCAACGTCGGGCTCAAGGGCCTGGTGCTGGCGCCGATGAACACGCTGTTCCTTCTGGCGGTGGCCTTCTTCCACGCGCCCTTGGTCACGCTGGGTCTCGTGGTGTTGCTGCCGCTCGGCGTCTGGCCGATCTCCAAGCTCTTCCGGCGCGTGCGCAAGGGCTCGAAGAAGAGCCTCTCGAGCCTGGGCGACTCGGTGCAGAGCCTGACGCAGATGTTCCAGGGCGTGCGCACGGTCAAGGCCTTCGGCGGAGAAGAGCGCGAGATCGAGCGCTACCGGGGTCTGAGCCAGACCTACCTCGCGGCTTCGATGCGCATGGTGCGCGCGATCGCGATGACCCACGCCTGGACGACCCTCTACGGCGCCGTCGGGGTCGCGCTGATCGTGCTCGTGCTCGGTGTCCTGAAGCTGCGCTATGGGATGTTCCAGGATGCGGAGATGTTCATCCTCCTGGCGGCCATCGCGGCGGTGTCACAGAGCGTCAAGGAAACCACGAAGACCTGGGCGAAGGTCCAGGAGTCGGTGGGCGCGGCCGAACGGCTGCGCGAGCTCCTGGACGAGCCGATCGACGTGCTCGAAAGCCCGAACGCGCGAGGAATCGCGGGCATCGAGCGCGCTCTTCGCCTGGAACGCCTCAGCTTCCACTATCCCGGAGGCGAGGCTCCGGCCCTCTCTGAGATCGAGTTGGAGATCCACCCGGGCGAGACGCTGGCCTTGGTCGGGCCGTCGGGCGCGGGCAAGAGCACCTTGATCGACCTCCTGGCGCGCTTCGTCGATCCGACCCAGGGCCGAGTCACGGTGGATGGGGTCGATCTCTGCGAGCTCAGGCTCGCCGATTGGAACGCGCTCTACGCCATGGTCGGACAGGTGCCGTTCCTGTTCCACAGCACGGTCGGCGAGAACATCGCCTACGGCAAGCCGCACGCGAGCCAGCCCGAGATCGAGGCCGCCGCGCGCGCCGCGCACATCCACGACTTCATCGCCACCCTGCCCGCGGGTTACGCCACCAACGTGGCCGACATGGGCTCGCGCCTCTCGGGCGGCCAGCGCCAGCGCATCACGATCGCGCGCGCACTCCTGAAGGGCGCGCCGCTGCTCTTGCTCGACGAGGCCACCAGCGCGCTCGACAGCGAGTCCGAGGCCGAAGTGCAGAAGGCGCTGGACGAGCTGATGAAGGACAAGACCGTGGTGGTCGTGGCTCACCGCCTCTCGACCATCCAGCGCGCCGACCGCATCGCGGTGCTCGAGCATGGGCGCCTGGTCGAGCTCGGCCGCCACGCCGAGCTCCTGGCTCGGAACGGGGTCTACGCGCGCCTGTGGTCGCTGCAGAAGCTCGACCTGCGGCCCGACGTGGCCGCCGCCAGCAGCTGATTCATGGACGACCCGGCGGCGCGCAAGAAGCTCTCGCTCTTCGACGCGACGTTGCTCGTGATGGGCGGCATCATCGGGGTCGGGATCTTCTTCAATCCGCACCGGATCGCCGAGCGCGTGCCCGCCAGCGGGCCGTACCTCGCGTTGTGGATCTTCGGCGGGCTGGTCGCGATCGCGGCCGGCTTCACCTTTGCCGAGCTGGGCGGCTCGTTTCCCAAGGCGGGCGGCTGGTTCGTGTATCTGCGCGCGGCTTTCGGCCCATTCGCTGCCTTCCTGTTCGCGTGGGTGGTGCTGTGCGTGCAGTCGGCCGGCGCGATCGCCTCGATCGCCAAGTTCTTCGCCCAGCAGCTCCACGTGCTGGCGCCCGCGCTGGTCGGCGACGCGGACTCCTCCGGCCAGCGCGCCGCGGCGGCGTTGCTCGTCTTGGGCGTCACCGTGGTCGCGCTGCTGGGCATCAAGCGCGCCGCGCTGCTGCAGAACGCGTGCATGCT
>JABFRZ010000523.1 GCA_013140785.1 Planctomycetota bacterium
GTCTGGGTGTGGAAACGCAACGTCCAGGAGCGCGGGTCGCGCTGCGCACGCAGCAGGTCCTGGCGCACGAGTCGGGCGTGGCCGACGTGGTCGATCCGCTGGGGGGCTCGCCTCTGATCGAGGCCCTCACCGACGAGCTCGAGCGCCGCGCGCTGGAGCCGATGGAGACGGTCGAGAAGAGGGGCGGAGCCGTGCGCGCCATCGAGAGCGGCTTCGTGCAGCGCGAGATCCATCTCTCGGCGCTGGCCGCGCAGCGCGCGCTCGAGGCCGGGAAGAGCATCGTGGTGGGCCTCAACCAGTTCCAGACCGAGGAGGGCGAGCCCGAGCTCTTCAAGCCCTCGGACGCGGCGCGCGCCGAGGTCCTCGCCACCCTCGCCCGCGTACGCGCCGAGCGCGACGGCACGCGCGTGGACGGCAGCCTGCGCGCGCTGGAGGAGGCTGCGCGTGGGCGCGTCAATCTCCTGCCCCCGATCGCGATCGCGGTCGAGGCCTATGCGACCATCGGCGAGATCTGCGGACGGCTCGAGCGCGTCTTCGGCCGCTACAAACCGCCCGAGGGCTTCTGAGCCCGCCCTTCCAAGCTCCAAGACAACCGCATGTTCAAAGCGCTCGATACCACGGTCCAGGGCCTGCATCACATCGCCATCGTCGTCCCCAGCCTGGCCGAGGCGCGCAAGATCTACGTGGACGTGCTGGGCATGCGCGCAGGCACGGTCGAGCACGTGGAGGACCAGAACGTCAACGTGCTCGTGTGCTATGCCGGCGCGCAGCGCATCGAGCTGATCGAGCCGGCCGGGCCCGACTCGCCGGTCTCGAAGTTCCTCGCGAAGCGCGGCGGCGGCCTGCACCACCTCGCCTATCGGGTGACGAGCGTCGCGCTCTCGCTCGAGGCCCTGAAGAAGGCGGGCCTGCGCCTGATCGACGAGAAGCCCCGCCCAGGCGCGAACGGTACACGCGTCGCCTTCGTGCATCCGAGCGCCGCGAACGGCGTGCTCACGGAGCTGGTAGAAGACCCTCATCCCTGACATGAGCCAACCCGAGACCTCCCTCGCGCGCCTGCAACGCATGCGCGCGCTCGCGCTCGCCGGCGGCGGCAAGGCACGCATCGACGCGCAGCACGCGAAGGGCAAGCTCACGGCACGCGAGCGCCTCGACTTCTTGCTGGACGAAGGCTCGTTCGTCGAGCTCGACCGCTTCGTGGCGCACCGCTCGACCGACTTCGGGATGGATGAGCAGCGCATCCTGGGCGACGGCGTGGTCACCGGGCACGGCCTGATCGACGGGCGCCCGGTGTACGTCTACAGCCAGGATTTCACGGTGTTCGGCGGCTCGCTGTCCGAGACGCACGCCGAGAAGATCTGCAAGGTGATGGACATGGCCCTCAAGGTCGGCGTGCCGATCGTGGGCCTCAACGACTCGGGCGGCGCGCGCATCCAGGAGGGCGTGAAGAGTCTGGGCGGCTACGCCGAGATCTTCTGGCGCAACGTGCAGGCGTCTGGCGTCGTGCCGCAGATCTCGGCCATCCTCGGGCCGTGCGCGGGCGGCGCGGTCTACAGCCCGGCCATCACGGACTTCATCTGCATGGTGGAGGGCACGAGCTATCTGCACATCACCGGCCCCGACGTGGTCAAGGCCGTGACGCACGAGGTCGTGACCTCGGAGGAGCTGGGCGGGGCCGAGGTGCACGCGACGCGCTCGGGCGTGGCCGCCTTCACCAGCCCCGACGACCGCGCTTGCATGGCGCTCCTGCGCCGGCTGCTCGCCTACCTGCCGCTCAACAACGCCGAGGGAGCGCCGTTCGTGCCCAGCGACGACCCGAGCGAGCGCAGCGAAGCGGCGCTCGACACGCTCGTGCCGGCCGATCCGAGCAAGCCCTACGACATGCGCGAGGTCATCGGGCACGTGGTGGACCGCGAGTCGTTCCTCGAGGTGCACCAGGCCTACGCGCGCAACTTGCTGGTGGGCTTCGCGCGCCTCGGCGGGCACGTGGTCGGCGTGGTTGCGAACCAGCCGGCGGTGCTGGCGGGCTGCCTCGACATCGACGCCTCGAAGAAGGGCGCGCGCTTCATCCGCTTCTGCGATGCCTTCAACGTGCCGGTCGTGACCTTCGAGGACGTGCCCGGATTCCTGCCCGGCACCGAGCAGGAGAAGAACGGCATCATCCTGCACGGCGCGAAGCTGCTCTACGCCTACGCCGAAGCGACCGTGCCGAAGCTGACCGTCATCACGCGCAAGGCCTACGGCGGTGCCTACGACGTGATGGGCTCGAAGCACATCCGCGCGGATCTCAATCTCGCCTGGCCCAATGCCCAGATCGCGGTCATGGGCGCCGCCGGTGCCGCGCGCATCATCCACCGCCGCGAGATCCAGGCCGCCAAGGACCCCGCCGCCGAGGAGAAGAAGCGCACGCGCGACTACGAAGAGACCTTCTCCAACCCCTACCTGGCGGCCGAGCGCGGCTTCGTGGACGACGTGATCGAGGCGCGCACCACGCGCCCGCAGCTCATCCGCTGGCTCGGGCTCCTGAAGACCAAGCTCGAGCCGCGCCCGCGCCGCAAGCACGGGAACATCCCGCTCTGAATCCGATGAGCGGAAGCAGCCTGTGCGCGAGCTGCGGGGCAGAGCGTCTCGGACGTTTCTGCTCGGCCTGCGGAGAACGCTCGCTCGAACCCGGTGACCTGAAGCTCCGCAAGATGTTCAGCGACTGGCTGGACAGCAGCTTCCACCTCGACGGGAAGCTGTTGCTCACGGCCCGCAAGCTCCTGTTCGCGCCCGGCTTCCTCACGGCGGAGTGGATCGCGGGGCGGCGTACGCGCTACTCGAAGCCGTTCGCCATCTTCATCGTGGTCAACGTGCTGTTCTTCTTGATCCAACCCCACACGGGGCTGTTCTCGTACGGCCTCACGGGCTTCGTCGGCGCGCGCGACTCGACGCGTACCTCGTACGAGCGACGGCTGGTGGACGAGCACCTCGCGACCAGCGGCGAGAGCTGGGATACCTACGAGGCGCACTTCGACGCCACGCTGCAGAAGCACAGGAAGAGCCTGTTCCTGGTGATGATCCCGTTGATCGGGGGTGCCCTGGTGCTGCTGCACCGCGGGAAGCGGCGCGCCTACGCCGAGCACCTGGTCTTCTCGATCCACCTGTTCGCCTTCTTCCTGTTCGGGCTCGTCTTGCTCGTCATTCCCGCCTACCTCCTGCTGGGTGCCCTGCTGGAGCGACTGGGAT
>JABFRZ010000574.1 GCA_013140785.1 Planctomycetota bacterium
GGTTCTCGGCCGCCTCCTCGTCGCCGGGGAGCACCAGCCAGTCGAGCAGGAGTTCCTGGCGCGGCCCCAGCTCGTCGCCCAGGCGCGCGACTGCGTAGCCGCGCAGCGTCGCACCGCTCTGCACACCGAGAAGGCGATAGCGATAGCGCGGATGATCGACGAAGCGCCAGTTCAGGAAGGCCGCATCGCGGATCGCGCTGGCGTTCCAGTGCGTCGCGCAGCAGGCGTAGAGCACGTCGGCCTCGGGGCCGAAGCGCGCCAGCGCGCGCACCAGCGGAGATACAGCGCCCAGCTCGGCGCTCGTCGCAGGGCCCGTGTCGCGCACCAGCAGCGACTGCACGCACAGGCGCTCGTGTTCCAGGTGCACTCGTCCGAGCTCGCGCGTGCCTGCGTCCGGCCAGCCGTAGTGCAAGAGATCGACCTCCGGCCGCAGGTACTCGGCGTGGAACGCGCTCGCCGCCGCCAGCCAGGCGCGCTCGGTTCCCGCGCCGACCTCGCCCCGCGCTCCGGGCCCGGACGCGAGCCAATTCGTGAAGCGCTGCGTCTCCCCCAGCACACGCGTGCGCACGGCCAGGCCTAGAGCGCTGGTCACGACCTGGCCGCCGCGACACGCGCGCACCAGGCGCGCGCCAGCGGGGTTCTGGCCCAAGACCCAGTCCCACTCGGCCTGCGTGCGCGGAAGGAAGCGCGCCTCACGCGCGCCCGACTCGGAATGGGAGACCTGCGCCCAGGGCGCATCGCCGGGGGACCAGGTGCGGACCTCGAGCCCGTCCGGATCGAGCGGCAGAGGCGTGCTCACGCGAGATCCGTATCGCCCAAGGTGTAGTACCAGTGGCGCTGCATCCAGAGGAGGTCGTGCACGCGCGAGAAGCTCCAGGCCACCAGGAAGTAGCGCGTGGCGTGCACGCAGAAGCCCAGGCGCTGGAACGCGAGCCACTCGGGCGCGCTCTCGGGGAAGAGCGTCGTCAGACGCTCGCAGCCCTCCGTGCGTGCCGCCGCGAGGGCCCAGGCGAGCAGCGCCGCGCGCACGGGCTCGTCCCCCGCCGGCGCGAGCCAATCGACGAGCAGCCCGTCCTCCACCCGATCGAAGCTGCCCTTCCGAAATACCGCCAGGCCCGCGAGCTCGCCCGCGCGCCGCACGCCGGCCACGCGATAGCGGTGGTTCGGATTCTCTTCGTAGCGCCAGCGCATCTGCGCCTGATCGCGCACGGCCACGCCGCGCCGCTCGCGCGCGAGCCGCTCGAAGAGCGCGTCCGTCTCGGGCGGGAAGGTGTGCAGCTCCTCGGCCTCGAGCGCCGTTGGCGGCAGAGCGACGCGCGCGAGTGGCGCGCACAGCTTGTGCTGCTGGCGGATCAGCTCGTACTTCAGCGCCTTCTTGCCGATGCGGAAGGCGGCCGGCACGGGCAGGCCCCACATGAGCGTGTCCTTCTCCGGCCCCGTGCCGCCGAAGGCCGCGTCGAAGGCGCGCCCCACCTGCACGAACAGCGGCTCGCGCGTCAGGCGCCGAGACTCCGGATCGGACATCGAGTCCACCGACTGGCTGAAGCAGGTCGGCTCGCCGTCGAGTCGCACGCGCTGCGGGATGCCGGCATACTGGGCCAGCACCCGACCGTCCTCCGCCAGCGCCAGGAAGATGCGCCGCCCCGAGGGATTGCGCTCGTACAGCCAGCGCCACTCGGCCTCGGCGCGCGGGTGGAAGCCCGGATCGACGCGCGCGAAGATGCGGTTGAAGGCCGCGAGGATCGCGTGCTCGTCGCCCGGCCTGTAGGCGCGGATCTCGTAGGCCGGAGCGCTGGACGGGGGACTGGACATGGAGCGAGGTGGCGGGAGTGCATGGGAATCGAACCCACCGGCCCCGCTGTTCACGAGGCCCTACCGGCTTTGAAGACCGGGCGGCACACCAGCACCGATCCACTCCCGTCGATGGAATTGAAGCGCGGTATTGGAATCGCTGGAGGCTCTGGGCTCAAGAGACCGCTCGGCGCTCGAGCGACGCCCGGCGCTCGAGCGAGCGTTACGGCCCTCGAAGGAGCTCGGCGCTCAAGCGCGGCTCGTCAGGAAGAGCCGTCCGGGCGCGCCGGAACCCAGGCCATAGGGCAAGCCGCCCGAGAAACGTCGCAGGACGCGCCGACCGGTGGAGGGATCCGTGCCCTCGAAGCCGGCGCAGAAGGAAGCGCCCCCGGAATCGGGTTCTTCCGGCAGGCGGATGCGCACCGCGCGGCGTCCGGCGCGCACGCGTGCGCCGACCCGAATGCGCGCCTCGACGTCTTCCAGTCCGCCCGCGAGCTCGACCGCGGCCAGGAGCTCCGTCCCGCGGCGCCGTACGGTCATGCTCGCCTCGGGCTCGCCCGGACGCTCGCACAGCATGCGCAGGCGCTGCGAACCCTGGCCGAGACGCAACGTGCGCACGCGCTCGAGGGGCGCGTCGAGCACCAGCGCGCGGCTCGCGCGCCCGTGGCGCCAGGCGAGGCGCACGAGAACGCTCGGGTCCTCGTGCGGCGACCACGAGCCACCGTGCAGCGTGACGGACACGCCTTGCTCGTCGTGCGCGTCGAGCGCGAGCGTCGCCGGCAGGCCGGTCACCTGGAAGGCGCCGCCGCGCGCCACGAGCGCCAGCGCGGCCTTGACCGGCCAAGCGAACGGGTTGCGCGCGCGCAGCTCGAACTCCCAACGCCCGGACCATTCGCCCTGCTCCGCGCCCTGCGTGCCCTGGCTGCCTTGGGCGGCGCGCTCGACCTCGAGCGCGGGAACCTGCAGCGGATAGGGCCCACGATCCTCGGGCGAGAAGCGCACCAGCGCGCGCACCGCCAGCGCGCGGCGCGGCTCGTTCGTGTTGAAGCCGAAGAGCGGCACGCGGCAAGCCTCCAGCAAGTCGCCAGGGTCGTCCAGCGACCAAGACCAGCGCTCACACGGCCAGTCCGCGCGCCCGGCCGGCGTGTGCCAGCCGCGCGGCGCGGTGCCGTAGGCCTGGATGCGATGGTCGCGCACGAAGCGCCGGTCGTCCTCGCCGGCCTCCTCGGCCAGGAGCATTGCGGGCAGATTCGCGTCGCGCGCCTCGAGGCACACGCTGCGGTGGAACGAGGCCACGTGGAACGGCACCGGCCGCGCGAGGCGCGCCAACGCGCGCGCGACAGCCGCGACCAGGCTCGGGTCCTTGAGCTCGATCATGTGGTGCACCGCTCTAGCGTCGCAGCTCTCCGAGGCGTGATCGAGCTCGAGCGCCTCCT
>JABFRZ010000025.1 GCA_013140785.1 Planctomycetota bacterium
GTGGCGCCGGCGCTGGCGAAGCCGACCTCGGCTGCGTGGATGTCCGTCAGCGTCGCGGTGAACTGCGTGAAGCCCGAGAGCCCGGCCGCGGTCGGGTTCTGCAGACGCAGGCGCACGCTCTCATTGCCCGCCTCGACCAAGAGGTCGTCCAGCGGATCGAGCACGACGGTCTGGGTATCGCCCTCCACCGCGCCCGTCAGGAAGGTGATCGTCTGCGGCGCGAAGGCCGCGTAGTCCGTGCCCGAGAGCGCCGTGCCGTTTCCGGCATCGACCACCTCGACCGTGACGTCCTCGCTCAACGCGCCGAGCGAGGAGTGCAGCACGATCTGCACCGCGTTCGCGGGCGCGTCCTCGGCCAGCGTGGTCGTGCCGCTGACGAAGGAGAACGACACCGGCGCGCCGCCGCCGCCGCCTCCTCCGCCGCAAGCGCCGAGCGCCAGCGCGATTCCTGCTGTGAGGAACGAACGGATCCAAACCGGACGAGCGTTGCCCATGCGTCTCTTCGCATCTCTTCTGGGGGCGCTGGCTCCTGGCGGACGCTCGCAACTGCGCGAGCAGGGATTTCCGACCCGCTCCCCGACCGCCCTTCGATCGGTACGCGCGCGCGCGAAACTGGAAGGAAGCTGGCGCTCCGCGTGCGCCGCAAGGGCAGCGGGAAGAAGCTGCCGTGCGCCTCAGCGGCGCCGGAAGAGCACGAAGTCGGGCGGCAGCCCGGGCGCGGGTACGCGGCGCCACTGTGTTTCGAAGTGCTGCCACACGAGCGGGTGCGTGTCGCTGAAGCGGCGGTCCTGGACGTCGCGTGGGGACTCGAAGACGAGGGCCCAGTCCACGCGCGGCTCGCCGAGTTCCTGGAGTAGGGCCTGCTCCTCCTCAGGCGTCGCTTCCCAGAAGAAGAACAGCCACCAGCTCGGCGAGCGCTTGCCGAGCACGCAGTAGAAGCTGGGGATGTTCGGCGCGAGGAACACGGGCTCGTCGCCCACGGTGCGCGCGAGCGCCGCCTCGAGCCCCGCGAGCAGGCTCGCGTGCCGCGGCTGCAGCTTCAGGGTCTCGCGGCCGATGCGGTGCTCGACGGACGGCTGGCCGAGGGTCTGGGTCAGGTCCGGGTTCGAGCTCAGGCTGAAGCCGAGCGTCACGAGCGCGAGTCCGCACCACGCGACGAGCGCGACGGCTCCACGGCGCGCGGGAAAAAGCTGCGGTAGCGCGAGCAAGGCGAGCACGAGCGGCGGGCTGCTCTGCGCCAGATGCCACGCGCCCGAGTTGACCGAGGCGTGGTGCACGAAGAAGAGCGCGACCACCGCCGGTGCGAGGCAGGCCGCGCGCGTCTTCAGGTCCTCGGCGCGCGTGCGCACGACCGCGAAGAGGAGCCCCGGGAGCGCCAGCACCGGCAGCAGGAACGCCAGCGCGGTCATCCAGTCGCGGAATGCGTTCTTCGCCGACAGGCCAGCGCTCTCGACGCGCCACGGCCACGGCCACGGGCGCGAGACGTTGGCGCCGTGCTCGAGGATCAGGCGCAAGGAATCGCCGAAGGCCTGCGCGAAGCCCGGCACGAAGGCGAACATCACCAGCATCGGCGAATAGCCGAGCCCGACGCCGAGCGTCCACGCGCCCGCGCGTCGCGCAAAGCCGGGCTCGCGCTGCTTCCACGCGAGCAAGAGCACCAAGACGCCCGTGGCCAGGCCGCAATACAGCCCGAGGTTGCGTCCGAAGTAGCCCGCCAGACCCACGAACACGCCGGTTGCGAGGTGCCGCATCGTGCTCGGCCGCTCCAAGAGTCGCACCGCGAACCAGGCCGCCATCGCCCCGATCGCGGGCTCGAACTGCTTGTGGCGCGGGAACATCCACAGCATCAGCACGAGGCCGACGAAGAGCTGCCACCCCACGCCGCGCGCGACGCGCCGCGCCACGAGCAGCGCGCACAGGAGGCCGAGCCCCTGGAACACCGCGCTCGCCGCGCGCACCCCGAGGATCCCGTCGCCGAACAGCGGCGCGAGCGCCGCGCACCAGTGGTAGCGGCCCGGATCGTAGGCCTGGAAGTCGCGCATCGGCACCTCGCCCGCCGCGGTGCGCTGCACCCCGTACCAGAGGAAGCCCTCGTCCGAGATGTTCAGGTGGCGGTCGCCGAAGAGGAGATAGGAGGCGAGCGGGAGCAGGATCGCCAGCGCGAGCGCGACCCACGCTCCGCGCCTTGCCGCATCCGCTGTCGCGAGGTACACAGCGCTCGCTCGATCATCCGAACCCATGCTCGGCGCAGCGTAGCAAGCGTGCCGCGCCGGCTGCCCGGGGTTCGAGATGAGTTCCCATCCGCGCGGTGAGCGACACCTCACACGCGAGCGCTCCTAGTGTCGTGCTTCCAAAACCCTGGGCGCCCCACCGGAGACCCCTGCATGAGCCCTCTCGCATTCCTCTCGATCCTGAGCCTGGCCTCGCCGCCGCAACTTCCCGCCAGCGCGAGCGGCGCGAGCACACGCCCGCTGTTCGAGCCCGCCGTCCGCGTGCTGCACGAATTCGTGGGCGAATCGGCCGGCGACCAGTTCGGCTGGATCGGGCGCAACGCCGGGGACTGCGATCAGGACGGCGTGTACGATGTCCTGCTCTCGGCTCCGACCAAGGGGATCGGCGGGCCCGCGGCCGGGCGCGTGTACGTCTACTCCGGGAAGAAGGGCGCGCTGCTGTTCACGCACGACGGCAAGCCGGGCGACCAGCTGGGCTGGGGCATCGAGGCCGCGGGCGACGTGGACGGCGATGGGCGCGCCGACGTGATCGCGGGCGCACCGGGAGCTGCGAGGGGACGTGGAATGGCCGTGGTGCTCTCGGGGCTTGACGGCGCGGTGCTACGGACGTTCGAGGGCGAGGCCGCGGGCGACGGCTTCGGGCGGAAGGTTTCTGGCGCGGGCGACGCGAACGGCGACGGGCACGCGGATCTGCTGGTGGGCGCGGACAACTGCGATTCGTTCGGAGCGGACGCGGGGCGGGCCTACCTCTTCTCCGGCAAGGACGGCAGCGTGCTGCTGTCGCTGGATGGCGAGAACTCGGGCGACAAGTTCGGGGTCTCGCTGTGCGGAGTCACTCTGGCCGGCGAGACGCTGATCGCCGCCGGCGCGGCCGACGCGGCGGAGAACAAGGTCGGGCGCGTATACGTCTTCAGCTGGACGCCGGGCGGTGTGGGAGAGGAGAACGTCGAGCTGCTCTACACGTTCGAGGGCGACGCGACCGGCGTGGGGC
>JABFRZ010000003.1 GCA_013140785.1 Planctomycetota bacterium
GCAAGCGGGATCGCGGTGCGCATCGGAAGTGAGAACAGCGACGAGAGCGAGCTCGCCACGCGCTCGGACGCGTTCGGCCGCTTCCGCCTCGAGCGCGCCGACGGACGACGCTGGCCACGAGGTGCCGACTGGACGGCAAAAAACCGACGCCTTCCGCCCAGATCCAGCGTCGAGCCCGCGCTCGAGCTCCAGCTCGAGCTCGGCGCGCCCCTCGATGCCACGCTCGTGCGCGTATCGACCTCGGCCGGGATCCCGGTCTCCGGGGCGGAGATCACCCTGTCCGGCCCCGCGTTCCGCGCGGGGAATCCCGAGATCGGCGAGCAAGGCACGCTCGAGCTCCAGGCGAGCCCGATGACGGCCGTGTCCGACCCGGACGGGTTCCTGCGCATCGGATGTCCCCCGGGAGCCTTGGCCCACCTGGACGTCCTCGCCCTGGGTGAGCCGCCGGTGTCGCGCATCTTCCGAGCGCCCGCAGATGGCGAGCATCTCGAGATCGTCCTGCCCGCGGGCGGCACGCTGAGCGGATGCGTCCTGGCGAGCGACGGGACTCCGGCCGCCTGGGTCCCGCTGCGTCTGGCTCTGCCCGGTCTCTTGCCGGAACAAGAGACGCGCACCGATGGCGGCGGCCGTTTCCTGCTGAGCAACATCCCGCCGGGTCCGTACGAGCTCGCGCTCGCTGGCGACCCCCTGGCGGACTCGAGCTCGCTCTACGTCGCGGGCGTGATGGGCGAGGGCGAGGAGCGCGACGTCGAGCTGCGTTGCAGGCCCGAACACACGCTGGGCGGACGGGCCGAGCGCGCGGAGGTCCCCTTGCAAGGGTGGATCGTCGAGCTCCAGCGCATTCGCACCGACCTGTTCCCCGAGCAACGAAGCCAACGCACCGACGCGCTGGGCCGCTTCGCCTTCGCTTCGTACTCGCCGGGCTCGCACTACCGGCTGCGCTTGATCGACCCGGACACCGGCGGCGTCATGAGCGTGCAGAAGGTGAGCGCGGGATCCGCAGAGGTCCGACTCGAGCCGCGTGACTCCATCGGCGAGCTCGCTGGACTACGCGGCGTGCTCCGCTCGGACGATCCGGAACACCCCGTGGTCTTCGCCGAGCTCTGGTGCGACGCGCTCGGGCGGCGTTGGACGACCCTCGTGGATCCGTCTACCAGCCAGTTCTCGTTCGAGAACCTGCCGCCGCTCAGCTACCGCCTCCGGGCGTGGATGCGCGGCGGCGGTCCTTTGGACCTCGGGAGTCCTGAGCTGAAGCCGGGTGAGGTCCTGCGGATCAAGCCCCGGATCGAGGCGCCGGGCAGCTGGCGCCTGCACTTCGGATTGCCCGCCGGAGTGAGCCGCGAACGCGTGCGGGTCCTGGTCTCGGTCCACTCCCTGTGCGCCGCCAACCCGGGCACTCAGCGCCGCCTGGAGCTGGATCCAGACAACACGGTCCAAGCGCGGCTGCAGCCCGGAAAATACGAGTACTCAGTGCTGATCGACGGCGTGCTCTTCGAGCGGCGCTCGCTCACCCTCGCGAGCGGGTCGCGCACGGAAGAGTTCGAGATCCAGCCGTTCGTGCGCGTGACGATCGAGGTCCGGCCCCCCCGGCTGCTGGCCGAGCGCGAGGCGGTCGTGGCACTGATCGAGTCCGACCGCAGCACGGACTTGCGCAAGATCCCGCTCGCGCGCGGCATCAATCGCTCGGAGAACCGCTTCGAGGTGTTCCTGCCCCCGGATGCGCGCCGGATCCGTCTGGAATCGGGCCAGGGCCTGGTGGGCGAGTGGCTGGCGAGCCGCCGCCCCGAGCCGAGCCAATTGATCTCCATCGCACTCGTGGAGACGGAGGACTGAGGGTGGAAGCGGCTGGCGCGATGAGCGCGCGGCGCTCCGCACGATCGCACGGCGCGTACGTGGCGCTACTGCGCGGGATCAACGTGGGCGGCAAGAACACACTCGCGATGGAAGAGCTGGCCGAGATCTTCGTCGCGGCTGGCTGCAGTGAGGTGCGCACGGTCATCCAGAGCGGCAATGTCCTGTTCCGAGCTTCTTCCGCGGTAGCGGCACGCGTGGCGGGCGAGGTCACGAAGGAGATCGAGCGTCGCCTCGACCTCTGCGTGCCGGTCGTGCTGCGGACCGCGGGCGAGCTGGAGCTCGTGGGGAGGTCGAACCCGTTCCTGCGCGCGCGCGGCGCGGCGCCGGAGACCCTGCACGTCGTGTTCTTGGCAGAAGACCCCGCGGCAACCGCTCTCGCAGCGCTCGACCCGCGGCGCTCGTCGCCGGACGAGTTTCGAGCGCTGGGGCGCGAAATCTACCTCGCGTGCCCGAACGGGATCGCGCGCAGCAAGCTGACCAACGCTTGGTTTGACCGCGTGCTCGCGACCACGAGCACGATGCGCAACTGGCGCACGGTACTGAAGCTGGCCGAGCTCGCGCGCGAGCAAGAGCTCTGAAGCCCCGAGCCTCCGCTCGCGCTCGGATTTCGTAACGGGGGCCCTTCCCGACCGCGCCGGGCTTGGCACGTCGGCGCCACCCGCGCCGCGCTCAGGGCGCGGACGCATTCGGTCGATCCTCTGCCTCCCGGGCATCCACGCCCGCACCACATGCCTTCGAAGCCCGTCGAACTCTCCGCGCCCGAGCGTCGCCAGCCGCCCGCCTGGCTGGTTGGGACCGTGATCCTCTACTTCGTGGTCGCGGCCGTCGGGCTCGGTCTCTTGATGCTGCGCATCCCGCGCCGCCCGGGCGAGGTGCCGCAGGAGGAGTTCCTCGAGCAGAGCTCGAACCTGCTGTTCCTGTTCACGTGCGGGATGATGATCGCTTGCGGCACGATCGGCGGCGCGCTGTACGACATCCGCGGGCTGATCAAGCACTCGACGCACAACGACTTCGACGTGCTGTGCACGCTGTCCTATCTCCTGCGCCCGATCGCGGGCGGGCTCTCGAGCCTGATCGCTTTCTTCCTGCTGCTGGTCGGCGCGCTGGGCTTCAGCTACAGCCACGATCCGGTCGGCGGCGCAGGCTGGACGAGCTTCGACGGGCGCCTGCCGTACCTCGCGGTGGGTTTCCTGGCCGGCTACTCGTCGCAGGTCTTCATGCTGAAGCTGAAGGAGATCGCCGACGCGGCCTTCTCCTCGGCCGGGCGCGACAACGGCAACGGGCACGGACCGACGCCACACGTCGAGACGGCCGCGGAAGAAGCTCGCACGCGCCGGAGCGCCTGAGGGGTTCGATGCAGCGGCGCGGAGACGCTCGCGCCTCGCCAGCTCTCACCGCAATCGCCGAAGACGGGGACCGGAGATGCGCTCGTACGCACCCATGTCCACGGGCGGCGGCGTTCCCAACCCGACGTTGGGCGCGGCCGGATCATCGAAGAAGCGCGGTGAGCCGCCCAAGTCCCTCGTAGTGCCCGCGGGAGCGGCAGCATTTGTTTCCCGCGTCGAGGCAGGGTGAGCCGTCTCCCAAGATGGCGCGGCGTCGTAGCCGCAGCGCGACGCGCATCCGCAATCTGGGCTGGAAGAGCTCTGCCTGGAATGACGCGCAACCTCTACACCTTCGGCACCAACGACGCGCGGCCTGCCCACCCGTCCGGTGAGCAGGCCGCGCCAGAGAACACGAGCCTCGCGGAGGCTCGACTACTTGCGCCGTAGTGCAGCGCTGACCGTGATGAAGCCCACCTTCTGCTCGACGTCGGTGTTCACGCCGTCGGTGGCGGTGAGCGTCACGGTGTAGACACCCGGCGCTGCATAGGTGTGGACTATGCGGCCGTTGCCCGCACTGACGTTGCCCGAAGTGCCGTCGCCGAAGTTGAAAACGCCCGTGCTCGCGACACCTGTGACGTTGATGGCCCGGAAGCGGACGCGCAGCGGAGCAGCGCCGGCGGTGACGTCCGCCGTGAAATCGACGTTCAGGCCACCCGGGACGTTGGCGTTGATGAGGTTCAGCCTGGTGACCGTGTCCGAGCCACCAGGACCGGTGGCCGTCAACGAAACCGTGAAGAGCCCCGCCGTCGTGTAGGTGTGGGCCGGACTCTGCGCGACCGACGTGGATCCGTCGCCGAAGTTCCACAACCAAGAGGTCTGCTCGCCGGTGCTGAGGTTTGTGAAGTTCACGGTCAAGGGCACGTTGCCCGCCGTGCGATTCACGCTGAAGTTGGCCGTCGGAGCGCCCGGGCCGCCCGGCGGAGCGACGCTCACGACGGTCAGCTTCGTGTTCAGGCCTCCGGGCCCAAAGGCCGTCAAGGAGACGCTGAACGCTCCGGCCGTGGTGAAGGTGTGGGTCGGGTTCTGGAGGACCGAGAACGCGCCGTCACCGAAGTCCCACAGGCGCGCGTACCGGTTGCCCGTCGAGAGGTCCGTGAAATTGACCACCAGCGGCGCCGTGCCGCTCACCGCACTCGAGCTGAAGTTCGCGACCGGCGCGGCCGCCGGATCGCCGGGACCGCCGGGTCCCGGAGTCGGCAGGATCGGCAAGCTGCCCGGAGCCGTCGGCGGCCAGGCCAGCACGTTCGTGACGCCGAAGGGGAAGAACGCGAGCGGCCGGGCCTGCGCAGCCGGCAAGTTCCCGCGCGGATCGATCCCCGACCAGGGGAAGGGCTCGAGCGGGCCTACCAGGTTGCCGCAGTTTCCTACGCAGCCTCCCGGTCCCAGGCGTCGGTCGAGGTTCCAGGGCAGACCGTCGAAGTTGAAGGGCGTCTGGAAGGCGCCGAGGTCGATTTCCCCGAACTCGGGGTGGCCCAGGCCGACCGGCGTCAGGTATTCGCCGTTCGGGGCCTGGTTGCCGTTGACATCGCGCGTGATCACGCCCGGCAGCAAGACCGCCTTGTGGCGCGAACGGCCCATGAGCTCGCGCGAGACCGGCGAGACGACGGCGATGTTCTCCGCCAGCGTGCCGCCGCCCGGGCAGCGCGCGCCAAAGCCCGCGTTGATCAGGTTCTCGCACGGCGTGTCACCACCGCCGCCAGCGAAATCCACGTCGTAGCGGATCTTGAAGATGCCGCCCGCCGTGGCTCCGATGCCCTGGTTGACCGTGTCCGGGTTGCCCACGGTGGAGCCGATGACGGTCTCGACGTTCTGGTTGTTCGCGCGGTTGACGTGCAACGCGAAGACGTCGAGCTGAGAATCGGGCAGCGTGGAGAAGCCGATCAAGAGCGTGCGGATCCTGTCGTTGGCGAAGTTGGGCACGTCCCACTCGACCTCCTCCCAGATGAGGTAGTCGGGTTGGGTCGGGGAGTTGATCGTCGTCAGGGCCGCGAACACCTTCATGGAGTGACAGGAGAGGAAGCGCACGCCGTTGACGAGCTCGAAGTTGCCCGAAGCATTGAGGACGTCGCCGACTCGAATAGGCGCGAAGCGCGTCGAGTTCGGCACGGGGCTCGTCGTGCGGTTCGTGTCGGGGCAGAACGGGTCGCCAACGCCGCTCGCGTTCGCGGCCGCCGCGGGGTTGTCACCCGCGCTGAAGCCCGAGCGCAGTCCCAGCGGAACCGTGCTCGGGATGCCCGCCGGGTAGCCGGTCGTGAAGGTGATCGTGTAGTTGTCCGGGTCCACCCCGAAGCGCGGATCCGGGCTGCAGTTCGGGCCGCCGTCGCAGCCGGCGCCTTGTTGGATCGTGTAGCGCCCCTCCGGGTCGTTGATGCGCACCATCAGACCGGTCGTGTTGTCGCCGTTCCCATCGATGCGCAGGTAGCCGTCCGTGTGGTTGATGAAGGTCACCATGCCCTGCACGGTTTGGGGTCCCTTCTCGATGAACACCTCACCTGCAATGGCGTTGCCGAAGTTGCTGCGGTTGGCGAGGATGGTGGCGAAGCCCGGAATCCCGGCGGCGCCGTCCAGGACCGCGAGGCCCGACTTGCCCACGCTCAGGGCCGCGGGCGGGGCCTCCACGAAGAGCTGCTGCAGGGTCAGCCGGTTGGCTGGCAGGTCGATCAGGAGGTTCCTGGGCACGGTGACCAATTGCCCACCGACGACGATCTCGCCGCCAGAAAAGACGTCGTTGATGTTGTCGAGCTCGATGTAATCGATCGTTCCCGTGATCAGAGCTCCCGTTGAGTTGACCTGAGCGCCGGGGACAGGCGCGAGAAGGCCAAGCGCGGTCGAGGTCAAAAACCCCATTCCGAGCACTTCGAGAAGGCGAAGGGACATGAAAGTGGACTCCTTGGTTGGCGGGGGGGAATTGCTGTGCATCCATCCAAAAGTAGGATGGCGCAATTTGTAACCATGGTAGCCCTCCGTCCAATCTTGGGACCTAGGAAGACCCAAATATGTGGCTTCGGTGGGGAAAGCGACAGGGCCGTCTCTCCCCAAGAAAGCCCCAGCAGGCCCCCGGCCAGGTCTCCGCACGCCTCTGCACCGCTCCCAAGAGGCCCCTGCCCCTCGGCCGCCTGAGCCTCACTCCAGACGCTTCAGCTCGTCCCGGTCCTCGCGGAGCTCGAACGTCTGGTCCACCACCACGTCGCGGAAGGTCTGCGTGTGGCCGCTGGTCGGCCAGGTGACCTCGAGCACGTCGATTTTGGCCGCCTTGCCGAGCCCGATCATCTGCCGGAACGGGTTGGCGCCGAAGCTGCCGCCGCTGTTCACGTGCTTGTAGACCGAGCGCTTCACGCCGTTTTCTGTGATGTCGCAACGGATGCGCGCGCCGATGCCTGGGCGGTTCGAGCGCACGCCCACGAGCTTCACGGTGACCCAGTGGTTGCCGAAGCCCGGGTTCCGGAACAGGGCGTTGCCGAAGGTGTCGGCCGTGTAGGCCCCGCCCATCTCGGCGAACACGTCCTGGTCGCCGTCGCGGTCGAGGTCGGCGAAGGCGACCCCGTGGCCCTTCTGCAGGTGTCCGAAGCCGCCGGCGGTCGTGACGTCGGCGAACTTCTTGCCGCCGCGGTTCCAGTACATCTTGCTCGGGATCAGGGCCTCGTAGTCGGGGAAGCCCGTGTTCAGGTAGAAGTCGAGATACCCGTCGTGGTCGAGGTCGCCGAAGTTGGCGCCCATCGTCACCGTGACGTCGCTCATCCCCATCTCCTGCGCCACGTCTCGGAAGCCGCCCTTGCCGTCGCCCTTGTAGAGACAAGCGAGCTCGGAGCGGCCCTTGTTGCCGAGCAGGTCTTGCACCCAGGGCTCGAGCTTGGGCAGGAAGGTCGAGACGTAGATGTCGAGCGCGCCATCGTTGTCGAAGTCCCAGAACCACACCGGGAAGCTGTGCTCGGGCATCAGCACGCCGGCCTTGTCGGCCACGTTCTCGAAGGTCCCGTCGCCCTTGTTGTGGTACAGGCGGTTCAGATCGATGTTCGAGACGTACAGGTCGGGCAGACGGTCGCCGTCGTAGTCGCCCCAGGACACGCCCTTCGCGTAGCGATTGTTGATCACGCCGGCCGCCTTCGCGACGTCGGTGAAGGTGCCATCGCCGTTGTTGCGGAAGAGCTGACTCGGGGCCGCGATGCGCGGACTGAACTCGTTCCCGATGTACAGGTCGAGGTCGCCGTCGTTGTCGTAATCCGCCCAGCCCCCGGCCTGGGTCGGGTAATTCACCTCGGCCAAGCCCGCGGCGAAAGTGACGTCCGTGAAGGTGCCGCGGCCATCGTTGTGCAGGAGCGAGTTCGGGACCTGGCCCTTCTCGAACAACCACGCGCCGCGCAAGACGAGAATGTCGGGCGCACCGTCGTTGTCGTAGTCCGTATGAATGAGGTTGAGGCCGCCGTCGATGCCGGGGAAGTTGGCCTCCTCGGTGCGCTCGACGAAGCTCCCGTCGCGGTGACCCTTCCAGTACTGGAGCTTCCCCCTCGGGTTCATGTCGGAGGTCACGATGTCGAGCACGTCGTCGCCGTCGAAGTCCTCGAGGATCACGCCGCCCGCCAGAGTCAGGGCGTTCACACCGAGCTCGGGCGCGACGTCCACGAAGCGCGGGAATGGCTCGTCGGACGCGAATACCTCCGGCGGTACGAGCTGGCCCTTGGACAAGCCGTCGGGGTACTCACCCACCGTCATGCAGGCCAGGTTGAGGAGCCAGCGGGCGCGCAGCTCGCCGGGCTCGTCCGCCAGCACGCCCTTCAGGAGCGTGATCGCCTGGCGCGAGCCCTCTTGCTCGACGTGCTGGCCATTCTTCCCGATCGGGACCAAGCAGCTCTCGCTCGTGTGCCGCGCGATGCAGTTCTCCGTCTCGCCGAGGCGCAGCCAGGCGAGCGCATGGTCCACGCGCGTGCGCAGCAGGGTCTTCGCGTCCACCTTGCCCTCGAGCAGCGGGTGCATGGCGACGGCCTGGGCGTAGCTCGCGACCGACTCCTCATTCAGGCCGAGGCGCAGCTGGGCCTTGCCGAGCTTGCCCAGCGTCTCATAGCGCTTCTGGTTCTGCTTCCCAGGCGGCAGCTCGGCCAGCACCTTCTCCAGCTCTGGAATCTCGGTGGTGTTCACGAAGGGGTCGTCGATGTCGGCCTGGCGCGCGACCGCGTCCAAGGCGTCGATCATGCGCTGGTGCCCGGCTGCGAGGTCGTCGGACGCGGGGGCGGACCGCTCCGAGGCCGGAAGGGCGGTTCCGGTGGGCTGCGTGGCCAGGTCTTCGTGCGAATGGGCGCCCCCCGCCTGGGGAGCGGACAGGGAGAGCGCGAGGAGCAGCGGGAACGGCAGGCTCATGGCGACGGATCCGGAGTCGAGGTGACGGCGAGCCCGCGGCAAGGAAGCGTTCGGGCCCACCAGGAGGCTAGCACGTCGGACGAAAGCGGGGCCGCTCGGGACCAGAACGAATTGGACGACGCGCGCACCCCCCAAAAATCTTGCGCGCATTGCCCGGCTCGGCGGCCCAGCGCGGAAAAGGCCTCGCGGCCGGCGTCTCCGGGGTTGCCGAGCGCCCGTCGCCATGGCATGAACAGCCCCGATCCGCGGGCCGCCCAACCCGCGACCGCCCTTGGCCAAGCCCGTTTCCGCTACCGATCCGCTCGCCGCCTGGCGCGCCCATTTCCCCGTCGAGACCCAGCGGCGGGGCGACGCCACCGGCCGCGACGGCCGAGTCGAGATCCAGACGCACGACGGCGCGTTCGTGTCGGCCGGCGTGCGCGCGAAGGGCTCGTTCCACGAGGTCGAGATCGACCTGCGCTCGCAACGCGTCGGCGGCTGCTCGTGCACCTGCTCGGCCTTCGAGACCTCGGGAACCTGCGAGCACGTGTGGGCCGTGCTCCACGTGGTGCTGGGCGGAGTCGCGGGCGGCGCCAGCGGGAGTCCGAGCTCTTCTTCGATCGGCGCCTGGCTCACCGGCCTGCAACGCCTCGAGCGCGCCGCCGAGAGCGGGCCCGCGCCGGACGCGAGCGAGCCCGAGAGCCGCGTGGATTACGTGCTGGTCCTGGACGAATCGGCCTCCGGGACTCTGCTCGAAACGCGCCGCGCGCGCGCGCTCGCGCGTGGCGGCTTCGGGAAGTCGAGCCCGTTCGACCTGCTCGCACCGCGCAAGGGCATGCTGCTCAATCCCGAGGACCGGCGCATCGCCGCCCTGCTGCGCGGCGCGGACTCGACCCTGGTCCCCGGCTCGCAACGCGCACGTGGGGAAAGCCGCTACCTGCTCGACGCCGAGCAGACCTTGGCCCTCTTGCCCCAACTGTGTGCAACCGGACGGTTGTTCTGGAGCCGGCGCGAAACGAGCTCCACTCGACCGCTCGTGCTCGACGACGGCCCGCCCTTCAAGCCGTGTCTGCGGCTGGCGGCGAGCGAGGAGGGGCGCACCCTGGAGCTCGACGCGCACCTCGAGCGCGCCGGTGAGCGCATCGCGCGCGCAGAGTTGCGCGGCGTACTGGCGGGCGACCTCGTGGTGCTCGACGAACGCATCGTCCGGGCCCGGCTCGAGCGCGGCCGCACGTGGTTCCTGCTGCACGTCCAGAGCCCGCTGCCGCCCTTCCCGCGCCAGGAAGCGCCGGCGGTGCTGCTCGAGCTGGCGCGGCGCGAGCTCGACGTCGAGCCAGGTCCCGGCATGGAAGCCTGGATCGAGGCGCGCCGTCCCGTGCCGCACCTGTTGCTCTCCGCGCCGAAGCGGGTCGAGGGACTCGCCTCGCGCGTGGCGAGCTGGAGCGAGGTGGCCGGCCTGGTCGAGTTCGACTACGGCGTCGCGCGCGTGCTGGCCACCGACAAGAAGCCGCTGCTGCCGACGGGGCGCGGCGTGCTGCGGCGTTACTTCGAGGTCGAGAACGCGCTGCTCGCGCAAGCGCTCGCGCTCGGGCTGAGTGCGCGGG
>JABFRZ010000535.1 GCA_013140785.1 Planctomycetota bacterium
CTACCCGGACTACTCGGCCGACGAGCGCCGCGACGCGCTGGCGACCTTGTGCGCGCGCCCGAGCTGGGCGCGCGAGCTGCTCGGCGCCGTCGGCGACGGGCGCGTGCCGAAGCAGGAGCTCTCGGCCTTCCAGCTGCGCGCCCTGCGCCAGCTCGAGGACGCGGAGGTGGACCGGCTGCTCGACCTCTACGTGGGCCTGGTGCGTCCCGAGGACCCTGGCAAGCAGCGCGAGATCGCGCGTGTGCGCGCGCTGCTCGACGAGGCGCCGCTCGACGATGGTGGTGAGCTCGCGCGCGGGCGCGAGGTCTTCACGCGCACCTGCCAGCAGTGCCACGGGCTCTTCGGCCCAGGCGGCGCGCTCGGCCCGGACCTGACCGGCGCCAACCGCACCGAGCGCGAGTACCTGCTCTCGAACGTGCTCGACCCGAGCGGCGTGGTCGCCAACGAGTACAAGACGACCGTCGCGCGCCTCGCCGACGGGCGCCTGGTGACCGGCATCGAGCGCGCGCGCACGCCGACCTCGGTCACGCTGCAATCAGAGACCGAGCGCGTGACCCTGGCGCTGGACGAACTCGCCGAGCTCGAGCTCTCGCCGCTCTCGACCATGCCCGAGGGCCTGCTCGACGCACTCGCACCCGACGACGTGCGCGCGCTCTTCGCCTACCTGGCGAGCCCCACGCAGGTACCGCTGCGCGCGACGAGCGCGAACCTCCACGGCTTCTTCGACGGCCGGACGCTCGCCGGCTGGCACGGCGACCCGTCTGTGTGGAGTGTCGAGCCTGCCCCCGAGAATGCCGTCGGCGAGATCGTCGGCCGCACGGCTGGGCTCGCGCGCAACGAGTTCTTGAAGAGCGAATACGAGCTCGGCGATTTCCGCCTGAGCCTCGCGGTGCGTTTGGTGGGCGACGCGGGCAACAGCGGCATCCAGTTCCGGAGCCGCGAGCTGGAGGACGGCGAAGTCGGCGGCTACCAGGCCGACATCGGCCCCGGCTGGTGGGGCAAGCTCTACGAAGAACACGGGCGCGGCCTCGTGGTCGAGCGCGGTGCCGCGACCGTCGTGAGCGACGGCTGGAACCGCTACGTCATCGAGTGTCAGGGCGCGCGCGTGCGCACCTGGCTCAACGACGAGCCGTGCGTCGATCTCGAGGACGACGCCGGCGCGCGCGCGGGCATCGTCGCGCTCCAGGTACACTCCGGCGGTCCCACCGAGGTCCGCTTTCGCGACCTCCGCCTCGAGCTCCTCCCCGCGCGATGATCCACCATCTCGTCGTCTTGCAGCTGAAGAAGAGCACCAAGCCCGCGCAGATCGCGGGCACGTTCGCCGCGCTGGCCGGCTTGCGGGAGAAGGTCCCTGGGCTGCTCTCGTTCGCCGGCGGGGCTTACTCGTCGCCCGAGGGCCTCAATCAGGGCTTCACGCACGGCTTCACGATGACCTTCCGCGACCGCGTGGCCCGCGACGGGTACCTGACCCATCCGGAGCACGAGCAGGTGAAGGCGCGGATCCTGCCGCTGCTCCAGAAAGGCCTGAAGAGCGTGGTCGCCTTCGACTTCGAAGTCTGAGATTCGCCGGAGGGTGCGCCGCTCGGGCGTCACCAACGTCCATGAACCTCGCGCTCTCGCTCCTGCTCGCCTTCGCCTGGCCCCAGGAGGGCCAGCCCGCGCCGCTCGTGTTCGAGCACGTCGCCGTCGTGCCCATGGACCGCGAGCTCGTGCTGCAAGACCACACCGTGGTCGTGCGCGACGGACGCATCGCCGCGCTAGGCCCGGCGAGCGAGGTGGCGGTGCCCGCGGACGCAACGCGCATCGACGGCCGCGGGCGCTTCTTGATGCCGGGCCTGGCCGACATGCACGTCCACGTGTGGGACGAAAACGACCTCTATTTGTTCGTGGCGAACGGCGTCACCACCGTGCGCAACATGTTCGGTTCGCCGCTGCAACTCCAGTGGCGCGCGCGCATCCAGCGCCGCGAGTTGGTCGGACCGCGCATCTACACCGCCGGGCCGATCATCGACGGAAAGCCGGCGGTGTGGCCGGGCAGCGTCGAGCTCGTCGATCCGGACGAGGCCGCGGCCGTGGTCGCCGCGCAGAAGGCGGCGGGCTACGACTTCCTCAAGCCCTACGCGCGCCTGTCGCGCGAGTGCTACGAGGCGCTGGTGATCACGGGCGAGGAGGAAGGCCTGCGCCTGATGGGCCACGTGCCCGACGCGCTAGACCTGCAGGACGTGCTCGCGGCGCGCCAGCACACGATCGAGCACATGGGCGGCTGGGCGGAAGCCGCGCAACGCGCCGATTCGCCGCTGGGGATGAACGGCTTCCGCTCCGGCTTCCTAGCGGAGCAGCGCGCCTGGCAGACGGTGGACGCCGAGCGCCTCGCGGCCCTGGCGAAGTCCGTGCGCGCGGCCGAGGTGTGGAACTGTCCGACGCTGGTCGTGCTGCAGAAGTGGACCCAGGGCGACGACGCGCGCGCGTTGCTCGCGCGGCCCGAGATGCGCTACGTCTCGCCCTTCCTGCGCGCGTTCTGGGATCCCGGCGCGCGCACGAACTACCTCGCGAACCTGCCGGCCGAGGACGTCCTGGCCGCGCGGCGCTCGGTGCCGGCGATGCAACGCGCGGTCGCGGTGTTGCGCGACGCCGGCGGCGGGATCCTGCTCGGCACGGACATGGGCAACCCCTACGTCGTGGCCGGTTTCGCCGTGCACGAGGAGCTCGCCAACCTCATCGGCGCCGGCCTGACGCCCTACGAGGCCTTGCGCGCCGGCACGGCCGACGCCGCGCGCTGCATGGACGCAGCGGAGGAGTGGGGCACGATCGCGCCGGGCCGCCGCGCCGATCTGATCCTGCTCAGCGCGAACCCACTGACCGATGTGGCCCATGCCGCCGCGCGCGTGGGCGTCGTGCTGCACGGCCGCTGGTTCCCGGCCGAGGAACTCACGGTCGAGCTCGAGCGGCGCGCGCTGGCCTTCGAGGCGCGCTAGCGCGACGGCGGGCGCTCGGAACGCGCCTGGTCTCGCTGGCCTCGAATCAACCCGCGGGTTCGCCGCGCCACGCGCGCCAGAGCGTCCAGGCGCCGAGCAGCATGAACGAGGCGCCCGCCAGGGCCGAGAGCACGCGCGGATTCAGCCAGCCGCGCATAAGCACGCCGCCGAGCACACCGAGCGCCGCGCACACAACTAGAGCCGCGGACGCGCCGAGGAAAACCGTCGTGCGCGAGTGGCGCTCGTCGCTGGCGTAGAGCAGGGTCGCGAGCTGCGTCTTGTCGCCGAGCTCGGCCAGGAAGACCGTTGCGAACACGGTGCCGAAGAGCTTCAGGTCCATGGCCCGACTGTAGCGGATCGCGGCGCGCGCGGGCACGAGCTCTGGCTCGCGGGACGAACGGAGTCGCGCGAGTTCCGCGCGCGTCACTCCGTGAACGGCTTCAGCGTGCGCCAGGGCTCGTCGCGCGACACGTCGATCAGCGCCGGCCCCGCGAACACGGCCGGCGACAGGATCGCCAGGAACACGGCCGGCGCGGCGAAGACGTTGTAGGAGCCATGCACCTCGTTCACCGGCACGTGCGCGAGTTCGCCGGGGCCGAGCAGGCGCTGCTCGCGTCCGACCCATTGCTCGATGCGCCCAGAGACAACGTAGATCATTTCCTCCAGCGCCGGATGGCGGTGGAAGCGGTGCGCCTTCCCGGCCGGCATGCTCACGCGCACGAGCTGCAAGAGGCGCGACTCCGTCAGCCCGATGCGCGCGAGCCATTCGTGCGGGCCCCAGGGGAGCTCCTCGACTTGCGCCTCCTTCGAGGTGACGAAGCGCAGGCAGGCGGCGCAGGACATCGCGCGGAGAGTAGGCGCCTCGGTCTCGCCGAGCAATTGTCCGAGGAGCCAGGCGTCGCACGAAACCGCGCGCGCGGCCGATCGTCTACGTGCTCGCCGGGGAGCGCGAACACCA
Source organism: Planctomycetota bacterium (assembly GCA_013140785.1). Classification (GTDB taxonomy): domain Bacteria; phylum Planctomycetota; class UBA1135; order UBA1135; genus JABFRZ01. The sequence continues at coordinate 3,934 of JABFRZ010000535.1, forward strand.
CGTGCACCGCTTCGCCCGCCGTCCCGCGGGACGGCGCCCCGGCCTTCGCTTCGCGCCCCGGCGTGAAGGGCCCCGCAGTGCTATCTTGGAGGAATGAACGTGCGGCTCACGGCCCAGCAGGAGGAACTGCTCAGGCGGCTCGTGTCGGAGGGGCACTACCTCTCCGTCGGCGAGGCGCTCCAGGCCGGCCTGCGACTCATCGAGCAGGACCTGGCTTGGAAGGCGGACGCCCGCCGCAAACTCGAGGAGGGGCTGGAGGACGTGAGGGCGTGCCGGGTGGTGGACGGGGAGCAGGCGATCCAGGAGATCCTGGACGACCTGGACCGCCGGGAGCGCCGCGAACCGGCCTGAGCGAGCCTTTCGTTCTCGGCGAGCGCGCGCGCCGAGACCTGCGCGCGATCTCCAGCTTCCTCGAGGCGGAGAGCGGACCGCAACGCGCCCGCTCGGTCGTCATCGAGCTCGGGCGGGTGTTTCGAATGCTCGCCTTGCTGCCTGGGGCCGGGCACCCTCGAGACGACCTGAGCCAAGATCCAGAACTGCGATTCTGGAGCGTCCACTCGTACCTCGTCGCCTTCCTCCCGGCCACGCGTCCCCTCGTCGTCGTGCGCATCCTGCACGGCGCACGCAGTCCGGACGAGCTGCGCGACGAGCTACGCGAGAGGCAAGATCCCGAGGGCGGCTCCCTGGCCTAGCAGCCTGTCGGAGTAGTCCCGTCGCGAGGCAAAGCGCGCTGCGACGAGGCAAGGAGCGCGACGGAAAGACAGCGGAGGTGGCCTTCCTGGCCACTGAGCATGGCTTTCCTAGCGCGACGCCGCATCGTCGCAGCGCGCGAAGCCGAAGCAACGACTACTCCGACAGGCTGCTAGTGCGCGCGCTTCTTCGTCGTTGTCCGCGCCGGCAGCCGCAGGGCGGTGAACTCCTCGACCTGCTTCTTGATCGCGACTTCGGCCGGGAAGCGTTCGGTCGAGGAGGCGCCGTAGAAGCCGTCGATGCCCTGCACGCGCTCGAAGACGTATGCGGCGTCCTTCGGGAAGGCGATCGGGCCGCCGTGGCAGAGCACGAGCGCGTCGGCGCGCAGGCCCTTGACGGTGTCCACGATGGCCTGGATGTCGCCCACGCACTGCTCGAGTGGATTGACGGTCTGCGCGCCGATCGTGCCGCCACTCGTGCAGCCCATGTGCGCCACGACGATGTCGGCGCCGGCCTCGGTCATGCGGCGCGCCTCGTCCACGTCGAAGACGTAGGGCGTCGTGAGCAAGTCCATCTCGTGCGCGAGCGCGACGAGCTCGACCTCGAGCTGGTAGCTCATGCCCGTTTCCTCGAGCGTCGCGCGCAGGCGCCCCTCGATCAGCCCGACGGTCGGGAAGTTTTGCACGCCGGCGAAACCGAGCTCCTGCAGCTCGCGCAGGAAGAGGCGCGGCAGCATGAACGGGTCCGTCGCGCACACGCCCGCGAGCACCGGCGTGCGCTTCACGACCGGCAGCACCTCGAAGGCCATCTCCTTGACGATCTGGTTGGCGTTGCCGTAGGGCATCAGGCCCGCCGTCGAGCCGCGCCCGGCCATGCGGTAGCGGCCCGAGTTGTAGACGATCAGGAGGTCGATCCCGCCGGCCTCCTCGCTCTTGGCCGAGAGCCCCGTGCCCGCGCCGCCGCCGATGATCGGTTCCCCGCGCGCGACCTTGGCGCGGAGGCGCGCGAGGATGGCGGCGCGCGAGTTGTCGATGGGCCGCTTCTCCGGCGTGGGCTTCGAGGTCTGCGGGCTCATGGGTAGGCCCTACTTGTAGCGCGCCGACGCGCGCCGGTCGCGGGTCGGGTAGGGCCCGAGCGGTAGCATGGCCACAAGATACACGCGGGGCGCCGTGCCCTTGTGGCCACTCCATCGTTCGAGTGAGCGCTGACCCACGTATCGTCAAGGCCTCATGAAGCGATCGACCATGCTCGAGAGATCACCGCCGTCGAAGTGTTGGCTCCTGGGACTCGTCCCTGCTTGGGCGCTCGCGTGCTGCTCCCACGAGCGCGCCTCTCCGCCCGTCCGGGCTGCGCAGGAGCACAGCGCAGGCCCCGCGGGCACCGACTTCCAGGACATGCAGGTCGGCCAGCCGCCGCGAGGCTTCGCGAGCGCGATGAGCGCTAACGCCGCACCGGGCACATGGATCGTCCAGGCGGATCCGGGCTCGGCGGGCGCGAGGGTACTAGCGCAGACCAGCACGGACGACACCGACGATCGCTACCCTCTGTGCGTGCGCGAGGGCTTCGAGGCCGGGGACGTCACGGTCAGCGCGCGCTTCCAGACTCGCGCGGGCGAGGTCGATCGCGCGGCCGGCCTGGTGCTCCGCTACCGCGACCGAGAGAACTACTACGTCGTGCGCGCCAATGCCCTGGAGGACAACGTGCGTCTGTACAAGGTCGTCGGCGGCAAGCGCAAGCAGTTCGCTGGCGAGCTGAAGACGGTGAGCACGGACGAATGGCATACGCTGCGCATCGACGCGAGCGGCCCGCGCTTCGCGGTCTTCTTCGACGGCGAGCTGCTCTTCAGCGCGGAAGACGACACCTTCGCCACGGCAGGCAAGATCGGACTCTGGACCAAGGCCGACAGCGTCACCTGGTTCGACGACCTGCGCTACGGGCCCGTGCTCCCCGACAGTCCGACGCTCGCTCCATCGGGAGGAGGTCGATGACAGCCCCCTTCGGCCGACTGCGGCGGAGCGCGTTGCAGCTCATGTACTCGAAGGTGTTGCGCGAGCTGTACTTCGCGAACCTGAGCCGAGCGAGCCGATGCCCATGACGACGCCTATCTCCCTCGACGAACTCCACTCGGCCCTGCGCTCGGAAAGCCCTGCGCTTCTCGTCGATGTGCGGCGCAGGCAGGCCTACCTGGCCGCGACCGACACGCTCCCCGGAGCGCTCCGGCGCGATCCCGAGACGGTTGCGAGCTGGACCGCACAACTTCCCGAGTCAGCACGCGTCATCGTCTATTGCGCGCACGGGCGGGAAGTGAGCCAGCGCGCGGCGCAGGAGCTCGAGCGTCACGGCATCGAGGCCCGCTATCTGGAGGGAGGCATCGAAGCGTGGAAGGCCGCCGGAGGCGCGCTCGACGCCAAGCCCGCGGGCGCATCGTCGCGCTGGGTGACCCGCGAGCGGCCGAAGATCGACCGCATCGCGTGCCCCTGGCTGATCGCCCGCTTCGTCGATCCCGAAGCCGAGTTCCTGTACGTCCCGCCCGCAGCGGTCCTGGCTGAGGCGCGCGCCAAACAGGCGGTCCCCTATGACGTCCCCGACGTCTCCTTTTCGCACGAGGGTGAGCGCTGCAGCTTCGACGCGTTCCTCGCGCACTACCGGCTGCGCGACCCTGCGCTCCTGGAGCTCGCCGTGATCGTTCGCGGCGCGGACACGGGCGAGCTGGAACTCGCACCCCAGGCCGCCGGACTCCTGGCGATCTCACTCGGTCTCTCGCGCCTCTACCGCGACGATCACGAGATGCTGCGACAAGGGATGGTGCTGTACGACGCGCTCTACGCGTGGTGCAAGGAAGGCAAGGACGAGGTCCACGCCTGGAACCCGGATGCGTACCGGGCGCCTTCCGACTCGGCGACTTGACACTCGAAATGGGCGCCAAGACGGACCGGCAGTGGTCGCCGCGCGTGCTCTCTTGCCCGCCCGTGCAGCACGACTTGGCGAAAACGAGCGTCTTCCGCCATGGAACAGGTTGCACGCCTGGCGAGCGGCAATAGGCTGGGGGGGTCTGAATCCGGAGGCCAGTCCGGTCCGAGTTCGGTGCGTCGTCCCGCACCCGATCCCCCCTGCGGCCGGCACGGACTGTCCTCCGTGGCGGCTACTGGAAAGCAAGAGAGTTCCCATGCTCGATGCCCGTGCGCGACGACACCGTTCCATCCCCTTCGTGGCCGGCTGCTTGGCGGCGGGCCTGCTCGGTTCGGTAACCGCGGGGCAGACACGCGGACAGAAGAGCATCGAGCGGCCCGAGCCCGGGCCCAGCCGCATCGGAACGAGCGCGCCCATCAAGGTGGAGCCGCGGCTCGAGTTTGCCTTCGACGTTGGCGGCGGGCGGCGGGTGTGGGCGGATCTCGTGCGCGTCGCGGGCGCGAGCTTCCTCAAGGCGCACCTCGTGGACGTGAATCTGCGCGCGGGCGACGTGCTCACGCTGCGCTCGGCTACCGGCCAGGTCGTGGACGAGATCCGCGGACGCGGGCCGAAGGACCAGGGCAGCTTCTGGGCGCTCTCGGCTTTCGGCGAGGAGCTCCAGCTCGAGTTCCAGTTCAGAGAGGCCTACCCCAAGGCACCGTTCTGGATCGACCAGGTGATCCTGGGTGACGCCTCGATCCTGGGCCTGGCGCAGACGCCCGAGAGCATCTGCGCGCCCGAGAGCTTCGACGACGTCTTCTGCTACCAGGCCGATCCCGGCAAGTGGGGCAACGTCATGGCCTCGGTGGGCGTCATGACCGTGGGCGGGAACCCGCTCAGTGCGCTGTGGTGCTCGGGCTCCAACATCTCGCCTCAGAACTACCTGCTCACCAACCGGCATTGCATCACCTCGGACGCCGACTGCGACACGTCCGAGTTCGTCTTCAAGTACTACCGCCAGGGCTGCAACAACGGCGCGGCGACGACCCCCGATTGGCAGGGTTTCCGCTGCGACCAGGTCGTGGCCTTCAGCCCGTTCTCGAGCTGCGACCAGGGCCTGGGCGACCTCGACTATTCCTTGTGCAGCGTGATCGGCGATCCGTCCGCGACCTTCGGGTATGCGACGCCCGATCCGGTGCGCCTGACGGACGGCGAGGCCATCTACATGATCCAGCACCCCGCCGGCCGGCCGCACGAGATCACGCACGGCAGCGGCTCGGACGTGGACGTGAGCGGGACGGTGCTGCGCTACTACGACACGATGGACAGCGAGGGCGGCAGCTCGGGCTCGCCGCTCTACCGCGAGTCGGACGACAAGCTGATCGGCCTGCACCACTGCGGCGGCTGCGAGACGGCCGGCGTCGGCAACCGCGGCATGCTGATGGCGGACATCTATCCCCAGATCGCGGCGTTCCTGTGCGCCGGCTCGGTCGAGATCGCGCCCTTGTCCGCCACCGGGCTGGTGAAGCTGCAAGGCGACAATGACACGGTGCTCGAGCCCGGCGAAACCTGGCAGTTCACGCCGCGCGTGCGCAATCTGGCCTGCAGCGTGGGCGCCCTCGGGGTCGTTGGCGAGGTGCGCGTGAACGCAGCCTCGCTCGGCCTGGTCGTGCTGCTCGACACCGTGGCGAGCTTCGGCGACGTGGGCGCGGGCGCCAGCGCGACCTCGCTCCAGCCCATCCGCTTCCGCGTGAGCACCGGCGCCGCCTGCGGCGGAGTCATCGCCTTCGACCTCGTGAACGTGCTGGCGAACAACGGCGGCCCCTTCGCCGGCATGAACTCGATCGTGTCACGCCAGCTGGGCGAGGCGCCCGTGACCACGCTCTTCACGGATGGTTTCTCCGCGCCGCCGGGTGGCTGGACCACCGTCAACGGCGGCACGGGTTCTGGCACGGCCTCGACTTGGACCCCGAGCAACCCTGGAGGGCGCTCGCTCGCCCTGACCGCGCCGTACTACATCGCCGACTCCGACGCGCTCGGCACGGGCTCGACGATGGACGAGCAGCTGCTCAGCCCGCTGGTCAACTGCGCGGGCTTCGCCTCGGTCGAGCTGCAGTTCAAGCACGCCTTCCGCTGGTACTCGGGCGGGCTGGACGAGCAGTGCGACGTGGACGTGCGCTCCAGCGCGACGGGCAATGCCTGGGTCAACGTCGCCAAGTTCCAGGACGCCGACGCCAGCGGCACGGTCAACCTCGACGTCACCGCCCAGGCCGCGGGTCAATCGGACGTGCAAGTCCGTTTCCACTACTACAACGCCGTCTTCGAGTGGTGGTGGGCCGTGGACGACGTGGCCTTGCTGGGCACGAACGGCTTCGACTGTGACGTCTACTCGGGCGGGGTCATCGGCCCGAACTGGCCGGTCGGTCCGCCAGGGAAGTTCCGCTAGCGCTAGCTGGCTAGACAAGCCCGCGTGCCCCGCGTCGATCGAGACGAACGCCGCGCGCGCCTGCTGCGCGTGGTGGATTCGATTCCGCGCGGCCGGGTCGCTTCCTATGGGCAGGTCGCGCGCGAGGCCGGCCTCGCGCGCCACGCGCGCCTCGTCGGCCGCCTGCTCTCCAAGCTCCCGCTGAGGACCGCGCTCCCTTGGCAT
>JABFRZ010000581.1 GCA_013140785.1 Planctomycetota bacterium
TCGAGTACCAGGTGTCGCTCTCGACCTTCGTGGGGGATTCCTCCGACCCGACCCTGCCGCCGCCGCGCCAGGAGACGAAGCTCGCGAGCCAGGCGACCGTGCCGGATGGCTACACCGTGGTCGTCGGGGGCCTCGAGGTCGAGACGGAGACCGAGGCCGAGTCGCGCGTGCCATTCCTCGGGGAGATCCCGCTGCTCGGGAACCTCTTCAAGAGCCGGTCGAAAACCAGCACGCGGAGCAGGTTCTTCGTGTTCCTGCGCTGCAGCGTGCTGCGCAGCGCCACATTCGAGGAACTGCGCTACCTCAGCGCGCCGGCGCTGGCGGCCGCGGGCATCGAAGACGGTCTCCCGGTCGTCGAACCGAGGGTCATTCGATGAGAGCGTGGGCGTTGCTCGTGCTTGCGCTGGCCGCGTGCAAGGCGGCGAGCGCGGGGCCGTACGCACCCGAGAGCGAGGCTCGCCGCGACCCTGTACGCGCCCAGGAACTCTCGGCCCGCGCGGCGGACCTCATCGCGACGGACGTCGGCGAGGCTGAACGCGTGCTGCGCGAGGCGCTCGGCGCCGACCTCTTCTTCGGCCCCGCGCACAACAACCTCGGCGTCGTCTACCTGAAGCAGAAGAAGCTCTACGAGGCCGCCGGCGAGTTCGAGTGGGCACGCAAGCTGATGCCCGGGCACCCCGACCCGCGCATGAACCTCGCGCTCACGCTCGAGCAAGCCGGACAGACCGACGAGGCCATCGCGACCTACAAGACGGCGCTCGAGGTGTGGCCGGGGCACCTCGGGAGCATCCAGGCGCTCGCGAAGCTGTGCGTCGTGAGCAACCGATCAGATCCCGAGCTCGCGGGGTGGCTCGATCAGATCGCGGTGCAGGGGGAGACGGAGCCGTGGCGGGAGTGGGCAAGAAGAGAGAACTCCCGTTCTCATTATCAATGACCAATGCCCAAAGGAGAAGGCATGACGCTCGCCAGTTTCATGATCGGAACGACCTTCGTGCTCGGAGTGCTGCTCGCCCTTCTGGGCACAGTGGCACTGTTCCGAAAGAAGGCTGCAGGGGGCGGAGGCTCGCTCAAGATTGCTGGGATCGAGGTCAACGGGCGGAGCGGGGCAACCCTGATCCTGCTGATTGGTGCCGTCTTCGTGATCTCCGGCTTCGGCTGGGCCGCGACACAGAGAGTAGCGATCAAGAAGAGCATCGAGGCCGATGAGCAGCGCGCTTCTGCCGACAATCAGCGCGTCGAGGCTGAGCGTCAGCGGATGATGGCCGAGGTGGCCTCTGCTCAGGTTGAGCTGAAGCAACAGGAGCTGGTCAAGGCCGACCAGGACGTTCGGCGCCTAGAGAACGCCCACGCAGAGTTGAGCGAGAAGATCAAGGCCGAACTCTCACCCGACAGGATCCAGGCCATCGCGCCCCTCTTCGACGTCAAGCGCATTTGGACGCTTTCGCCGGCGGTCATCGCGGGCGCTCAGAGGTTGGAGAGCGGAGACGGCTAGCAGATGTGACGTCTATGTGGTGCCTCAGGCCTGGTCACTTCTCCTGTTAGTCGTGGCTCGACCAGAGACGCGCTAGGCGGTGGCGACTCGCGCTCATTTCGCGGCCGGCTGCCAGAGCTCGTCGATGGGCAGCGCCCACAAGTTGTCGCCGCGCGGCACGACGTGCTCGCCCAGGTAGAGCACCACGCCGCGCACGAACTTCTTGCCGGCGGCTTCGGCCAGCGCCTGCAGGCCGGCAAAATCGCTCGCGTCGAGCGCCGCGGCGGCCTTGACCTCGATGCCGACCACCTTGCCGCCGGGCGCCTCCAGCACGATGTCCACTTCGCGGCCGGCGGCCGTGCGGAAGTGATACGGCGTGGCGGCCTGCCGGCTCCAGCCGAGCTGCTTGCGGAGCTCCTGCAGCACGAACGTCTCGAGTAGCGGTCCGACCGTCGGGGAGGCCACCAGTTGCGCGGGTTCCGACTCGCCCCGCAGGTGCGCGGTCAGGCCCGCATCCAGCAGGTGGATCTTGGAAGCCTTGACGAACCGCTTGCCGAGGTTGGCGGACCACGCCGGCAGCGGCTGCAGGATGAACGTGGCTTCCAGCAGCGTCAGGTAGCGCTTCAGCGTCGAGTGCGGGATGCCGACGGCGCGCGACAGCTCCGCCATGTTCATCAGCGTACTCGCGCGCGCGGCCAAGAGGCCGAGCAGCCTGGGCATCTCGGTGAGGCCGTCGATGTTGGCCAGGTCGCGCACGTCACGCTGGAGCAGGCTCGAGACATAGCTCGTGAACCACGCGGCGCGGCGCGCACCCGGTTCGCGCGCCAGCACCTCGGGATAGCCGCCGGCGACGATGCGCTTGCCGACCTCGAGCCGCTTCAGCGTGCTACGGCGCGAGCGCCATGGCCTGCCCGAGAACAGCGCGTCCGGCAGACTCGCGGCGCGGCCCGCAAGCTCGTCCTGCGAGAGCGGCAGCAGCGCGAGGATCTCGATGCGTCCGGCCAGCGACTCGGCCACGCGCGGCACCAGGAAGATGTTGGCCGAGCCCGTGAGCAGGAACCGGCCGGGACGCTTGTCGCGATCCACCTCGCGCTTCAGCGCCGGCAACAGCTCCGGCGCCTTCTGCACCTCGTCGATCACGGTCAGCCCGGCGGCGCCTTGCAGCAGGGCCGTCGGGTCGGAGCGCGCCGTGCCGAGCAACGTCCCGTCGTCCAGGGTGAGGTAGCGGCCGCCCTGCTCCTTGGCAAGCTCCTCTGCCAGCGTGCTCTTGCCGGTCTGGCGGGCGCCGTTCAGCAGCACGATACGGGTGTCGGCCAGTGCGGCCCGCAGCGCTGGCTCGACATGCCGCCGATACATGGCGTTATATTCGCCACGTCGTGGCGATTTTGCAAGGACGGGCAGGCGGATGAGACCATCGCGGCGTACCGACGGCGCTCGAGGTGTGGCCGGGGCACATCGGGAGCGTCCAGGCGCTGGCGAAGCTGCACGTCGTCGGAGGGCGCGCGGCTCCAGAGCTCGAAGTGTGGCTCCAACCAGCTCGCTCGAGTTCCAGAGGACCGGCACCGAAGTAGGATCGCCGAGCCTTGAACGAGCCTGAGTTCGACTACGAGAGCGCGGTCTGGGGCGAGGAGGCGCTCGTTCCCGGCGAGCGCACGATCGCCGGCTACCGGCTCGCGGCGGCGCTGCTCGACCTGCCGGCGCAGGGCAAGCTGCTCGAGCTCGGCTGCGGCGGCGGGCGCTTCC
>JABFRZ010000609.1 GCA_013140785.1 Planctomycetota bacterium
GGTGTGCGCGCGTGCGCGCGCGAGCACATGCGCCGTCGTGCGCGCCGTCACGCGTGCCGCCACCGCCGGTGCGCGGGTGGTCGCCTGGGCCGGGAGCGCCGGCGTGCTGCTCGAGCTGAGCGCTGCGCTCGCATCGCTCGCCAAGAGTCGCACGTCCTCTGGCTCCTCGTCGCCGCGCAGGCGCGGAAGTACGAACACGACTTCCGTGCGCAACGAACCGTCGGCGCGCGCGAGCGCACCGGCCAAGCCCTGACACGCGCTGCCCACGCCGCCCGACAGGCGCGGCGAGAAATCCCAGCCCAGCATCAGGACGCGCATCTCTGAATCAGCTGAGGATCAGCTGGGGATCAGGGGGAAGTTGCGCCGAGCGGCGCGGAGACACGAACAGAGGAGCCATGCGAGCGCGCGCGTTCGAGCGCGGCCCCAAGGTAGACCCTGCGCGTGGCGCCGCACAAGGCCGCCGAGGGAGTATCCAGGACGAATCTCGCACGGCATCCTAGCGGCACCGCGTGCCATCGCCCCGCGTCTCTGTCTCGGGGCGAAACACACGCACGGTCCGAGAGAACCCGACATGTCGCTGCCGGCCGAGCTGCGTGAGACGCTGACCTTCATCCTCGCGGGCGGACAGGGCGAGCGCCTGATGCCGCTCACCGCCATCCGCGCCAAGCCCGCCGTGCCGTTCGGCGGGGCCTACCGCATCATCGATTTCACGCTCTCGAACTGCATCCACTCCGGGCTGCGCCGCATCCACGTCTTGACGCAGTACCAGGCGCGCTCGCTCGAGGAGCACATCCGTTTCGGCTGGAACTTCCTGCCGCGCCGGCTCTCGCAGTTCATCAGCGTGCGTCCGCCGCACCACCTGAAGACCAGCTCCTGGTACCAGGGCACGGCCGACGCGATCCACCAGAACCTCGACACGCTCGAGGACGAGGAGCCGCGCCACGTGGTCATCCTGTCGGGCGACCACATCTACAAGATGGACTACGGGCGCATGCTCGAGCAGCACCTCGACACCAAGGCCGCGCTCACGATCGGCGCGGTCAAGGTGCCGGTGGGCGAGAGCAGCCGCTTCGGGATCTTCGAGATCGGCCAGGACGATCACGTGCTGTCCTTCGAGGAGAAGCCGAAGCTCGGCCAGGAGATCCCCGGCCAGCCGGGCTTCTGCCTCGGTTCCATGGGCATCTACATCTTCGAGGCGGCCGAGCTCGTGCGGCGCCTGAAGGCCGACGCAGAGCGCGCCAGCGACTCGAGCCACGACTTCGGCAAGGACATCATCCCGCGCATGATCCAGGAGGTGCCCGTGTTCGCGCACCGCTTCCAGGACATGCAGTCTCCGGAGCTCGAACCCTACTGGCGCGACGTGGGCACGCTCGAGGCCTACTTCGACGCCAACATGGATCTGTGCAGCGTGCAGCCGCAGTTCAACCTCTACGACCTGGACTGGCCGATCTACACGCTCTGGCACAACGACCCGCCCGCCAAGACCATCTTCGACGAGTACGACGGGCGCAAGTCGGAGGTCGTGGACTCGCTCCTGTGTCCCGGCGTGGTCGTCTCGGGCGCCAAGGTGCGCCGCTCGATCCTCTCGAACCGCGTGCGCGTCGAGGAGAAGGCCCTGGTCGAGGACTCCATCATCTTCGCCGGCTGCACCATCGGCCGCGACGCGCGCGTGCGCCGCGCCATCGTGGACAAGTGGATCCAGATCCCGCCCGGTGCGCGCATCGGCTTCGACCCCGAGGAAGACCGGCGCCGCTTCACGGTCAGCGAGTCCGGCATCGTGGTCGTCACCGGCGGCCACGCGACCAAGAACGCGCCTGCCTGGCTGACGGTGGGGTGAAACTCACGGGAAGGCCGTTACCGGACGCAGCTGCTTCGAGTCATGGGCTGCCAGCGGCCCCCGAGAACAGAGAGTGGCAGTCATGGGAATCAGTCGCGAAGGAGCGTCGGCGGAAGAGCGGTTCCGTCGAGCCACACAAAGCACCAAACCGACCAGTCAGGGCAGCGGTGACGCCTTGCTCGATGGAAACCTCGTTGAGGTGAAGAGGGCAACGAGCCGAACCCTGAACCAAGTTCGAGCCGTCAAGTACATCCCTCTGGTTGCCTTCCACGAACCGAGTGGTGTTTGGTACGTCATCCCGCCTCACGTCGTCGTGCTGCTCGCGAGCAAGAAGCGGCGCGGTCAACATACGGAGAACCCGTTCGAGTCGGCGACACTGAGCCTCGGCAAACTCGATGAGTTCAGAGTTGCTTCAGAGTCAGAACTGCGAGCTGCCACACTCGCTGCGATCAGGGCTTCAGCGCGGTTCCCGGAGCTGAAGGCTGCGATGAACTCGGTTCTGTCGCGGTCTCGAGATCTCGCTCGGGAATCGATCGTGCAGGTTCGGGGACTGCTGAGCGATCTGGGGCTGAGCTAGAGGCGAATAGCGGAGCGACGGACCTCGTCAGTACCTCGAAACCGACGAGAGCCGGTTCGAAACGGGCCAACCTCTCCGCAGAGATCTGGCAGGCTTCTCGGCTCTCGTCGATGAGGACGAAGCCACGCCCGTTCTTCGCCGCGGCTTCTCCTGTGGTGCCGCTGCCGGCGAAGAAATCGAGGACCACGTCGCCCGGCTCCGTATGCACCTTGATGATGCGTTCGATGACGCCCAGCGGCTTCTGCGTCGGATAGCCGGTCTTTTCTCTTCCGTTGGTAGGCACGATCGTGTGCCACCAGACGTCCGTCGGCGTCTTGCCTCGTTCGGCCTTTTCCCGAGTGACCAAGCCCGGAGCCATGTAGGGGATCCTGTCCATTGCCTCGAAGTCGAAGACGTACTTCTCTGGGTCGAGTACGTACCAGAGGATCGAATCGTGCTTGGCGGGCCAGCGGCTCTTCGTCCGTGCGCCGTAGTCGTAGGCCCAGATGATCTCGTTCATGAAGTGATCCCTGCCGAGTAGCCGGTCGAGCTCGACCTTCACGTAGTGGACCTCGCGAGCATCGAGGTGCACGAACAACGAGCCATCCGGTGTCAGGCAGCGGAGCGCAGCTTCGAGACGTGGCAGCAGAAATGCCGTGAAGTCATCGAAGCGATCCTCGAACGAGGCGCTGGCCAGTTGCTCTACCTGGTAGTGGCGCCCCCCGAAGCCGACCCGGGCCCCCTTCTCCTCGGTGGCGACGGCTCGGATGCGTGCTCTCTTCTGGACCCGGCCCGTGTTGAACGGCGGATCGACGTAGGCGAGGCGCGCAAACCCACTCGGCAGGGTGGGAAGCGCTCGGCTGTTCTCTCCGAGGATGATCGATCTCATGTCGTGCCCTTCCATGCTGGACAGTCAGCCCCCGGGGAGCCTATCAGGGCGGAATCAGCCCCGCGCGCTCGCGCCCGTTCCGGAACCACCGGGTCGAGCCTCGGAAGCGGGCCGGCTGGATTGCCCAGCAGCTCGGATCGGGCCGCATTGCCCCTGCTCTTGGGGTTTCCCGTCCGGCCGCCCCGGTTTCCCGATTCGCTCGTCCGCTGGTGCTCGGTGCGGGTCTCCACCAGACAGAGCCACCGGTCCCCGCTCCTCGGGGATCACACGGCCGGTTCCTGTGGATCACCCGAAGGAGAGACCATGCTTCGCCAGTTCGAGACGTTGTTCGCTGCCCTATTCGCCCTGCTCGTGTTCGCGCTCCGGCCCGCGGCGCAGTGCAACCTGTCGGACAACCTCGACGGGGGGCCGTGTTGCGGGCTGACGCAGGCGCAGCTCCCGGTCTTCAGCAACTTCGCCCATGACGCCCTGGACATCTGCTGGCGGGATTGCGGCATCGACCAGCAGCTGCTCGTGCGTGGCAAGTGGTTCAACTCCAATCTCGGCTCCACAGGGCCCCAGCCCTGTGGCGAGCGGCGCATGCGCCTCGACATCGTCACGCCTTCCAACGTGCTCCTGTGGCGTGGGCAGATGCGGCTCGTGTACTCGCGCACCTGGATGGTGGTGGACACCTCCGGGCTGTTCCATCAGGTCTGGCGCTTCCTGGTCAACGGTGACCTCAGGAACTTCCCGGCCGCCGGAGCCCCGCCCTGTCCCGTGCCGCCCTGCGCGAGCGCCTTCGCGAACCGTACGCGCTTCACGGGCTACATCGACTTCGCAGAGGACTGCTCGATCCCGGGTGGGCTGGTCGAGCGCTCCTGGATGCTGACGCACGCCTGCGACGCTCTCGATCACCACGTCGGCTTTCCGCGCTCCGGGGTCTTCCACCCGGACCGCTCCTACAGCTTCGTCGCGCCGGCCGCGGGCTTCATCGCCGGTCCGCTGCAGCCCAGCGAGGGCACGCCCTTCTCACCCTTCGAGGCCGTGCGCCACCGCACGCAGACGCCGGCGCCCGTGACCCTGGCGTGCACGTACGAAGAGCCGGTCGTCCACAGTCTGACTCCCCAGCAGCAGGTGTGCTTCTGCGGGCTGCCGGGCAGCAACCAGTTCATGATCGGGGACCTGAACGTCCAGGGACCGTGCGGCACCGCCGTCCGCAATCCACCGCTCGGCCCGCTGCTGCCCGGCTTCGTTTCTATGGGCCTCGGGAGCTGGACCAACCCGAGCCAGTATCCCGGCCTGCAGACGCTGCGCTGGAACATCGGCGGCTACGACTTCACCGACATCTGCCTGGGGCTCCAGCAGCACGAGCCCTTCTACGGCGTGACCACCATCGGCGGCTTCCCGGCCTCCCAACTCGTCGGCGGCGGCATCGGCGGTCCGCTGCCGCCGACCTTCATCGATCAGGTGAGCTCACAGCAATTCAACGGGACCCCGGTGATGAACGTCCCGTTCGTCGGGCTCCACATCCTGAACCTCAACCATTAGGAGCGCGGCGCCGAGCGCGGACTCACGCGCTCACGCCATCTCGCCCAGGTACTTCGGCAGCATCTCGCGCCAGGTCGGCCAGTCATGGGCCCAGTCGTCCCAGGTGTCGACGCGGTTGGGGACGCCCTTCCTGCCGAGCGCGTCGGCCACGCGCCAGGACTGCTGCGGCTCCTCGGCGCGTCCGGTGCCGTGCGTCAGCAGGATGAAGCGCTGGCGGAGGCGCGCGAGCTGCTCGCCCTCGCCGAGCTCTGGCAGGAAGTGCAGCGGCGAGGCGAAGTAGTGGTCGCTCGGCACCTCGCGGTTCATCCACTTGGTGACGTCGTAGGTGCCGCTCATGCAGATCGCCTTCGAGAACACGTCCGGGTGGCGGCAGATCATGGAGAGCGCGTTGAAGGCGCCGATCGATGGGCCCGTGGTCACGATCTCGATGTCCTTCGAGCGGCAGTCCTGGCGGATGGCGGACACGAGCTCGTGGTACACGAAGCCGTCGTACTGCGCTTGCACGCGCGCGATCTCGGTCGCGCCCTTGCCGGCGAGCAGCGCCTTGCCGGAGATGCTATCGACCGAGTAGAGCTTGATGCGTCCGGCGTCGAGCAGCGGCTGCAGCGCCTGCACCATCAGGAAGCGTTCGACCTCTTCCGCGTCGGCCGCGGCGGTCGGGAAGAACAGCACAGGCGTGCCGATCTCGCCCCAGCGCGTGACGCTCACGTCCTGGCCGAGACGATGGGAGAACCACGTGGTCTTGAGCTTGGTCATTGGCGAGGGCAGGCCTGGGCTCGTTGGGCAGGCAGTGCAGGATTGAGCTAGCAGGCCGTTGAAAAAGTCCCGTCGCGAGGCAAAGCGCGCTTCGGCGGGGCTAGGAATGCGACGGAGAGACAGCGGAAGCGGCCTTCATGGCCGCTGAGCATGGCCTGGCTTGGTACAGGACGTCGAGCGTGACGACGCACCGTCGAAGTGCGCGCAGCCGGAGCAGGGACCTTTTTCAACGGACTGCTAGGCCCCGGCGGTCGTGCGCTGGGCCGCGTCGCTCTCGCGCCACTCCTGGATCTTCTGCCAGAAGTGTTCGGTGAACTGCTCGTGCTCGTGCGCGGGGAAGAGCGCGGCGACTTTGCCTTGGATAGCCTCGCGCGCGCGCGGCGTGCCGAAGAACTCCCAGGCGACCTCGTCGAGGTGCGCCAGGTGCTCGTCACAGAACTCGGAGAAGCGCTCGGTCTCGAAGCGCTCGTGGGCGATGGCGGCGTAGGCGGCGAGCTTGTCGCGCTGGGGCATGTCCTCGGCCGCGATGGCGAAGAACGGCTGCCAGTCGAGGTTCATGCGCATGGGCTTCTTCGTGGCGGCGCAGAAGAGCGACCAGCGCAGCTTGGCCTTCACCAGCCACGGGAAGTGCACGTGCAGGGACGTGACCTGGCTGTCCGGGCAGGGGTTGGCGAAGTCGATCGGGTACCAGATGCCGCCCTTCAGCAGCGCCTCGCACGAGTTGAAATCCCAGCCGAAGAACGAGTTGATCGTCAGCGTCGTGTCCTCGAGCAGCGACTCGTCCTCGTCCGCCAGGAAGTCGTGGTCGGGCAGGTAGCGCTCGTGCAGCGGCTTGGTCGGGTCGTACTTGACCGTCCGCGTCTGCGGGCCGACGCCGATGCAGCGCACGAAGGACTCGAACGGGAACACGCCCTGCTGCAGGTGCATGACGAAGCGCCCCGACTTCTCGTAGGCCTCGCGCAGGGCCTTGTCGTCGTCGATCTTGTTGACCCCGACCCAGCCGCCGCCGTCGTAGGGCTTCATGAACAGCGGATAGCCGAGGTCCTTGCCCATCTCGCCGATGTCGAACAGCTTGGCGTAGCGCTCGAGCGTCACCTGCAGGTCGGGCTTCTCCTCGTAGGCCTTGGGCGGCAGCAACCACGTGCGCGGGATCGGCAGGCCGAGGCGCATCATCGCGCAGTACGTCGTGTGCTTCTCGTTCGCCTGCACCGACCACGGGTTGTTGAAGACGTAGGTCCCGTTAAGGATCACGGCCTTCTTGATCCACTCGCGGCTGAGGGAGTACCAGTGCGTCAGGCGGTCGATGACCACGTCGTACTTGGACGGGTCGTCCAGCCGGAACGGGTCGATCGCGACGCGCGAGACCTCGAAGCGCAGCGTGTCGCGCCCGAGCTTGGGCGCGAGCGCGAGCTTCTCGAGGATCTCCTCGTAGCAGATCGGCCAGCAGACGTCGGCGCCGAGCGACAGGCCGATCTTGCGCGTGAGTAGGGCCACCGGTGGGGTTCCTCCGAGATTCTCCGAAAGGGCGAGGCAGTGTAGCCTTGGACTCGTGGGCGAGCCTACCGGCGTGCTCCAAGGGAACGGAATCCGTCGCCTCGACGGAGTCCCGCGGTAGGACTGGCATGAGGCAAATGTGTCCGTGAGGCTGCGTCCAGAGCTGCTGCTCGTACCCGTCGTCGCTGGCGCCATCTGGCTCGTGCTCGAGCCCCGTGATGCGCGCTCGAGCCCTGCTCCTGAATTGGCGCACGAGCAAGTGGCCGAAGCACCCGATCTCGGACAGAGCCTGCTTTCCGCGAGCGGCCCGGACGGTTGCACGGCGGGGGGAACTCGCGCCCCGCTTCCCGCCGAGGAGCTGAACGGGCTCACGACGCTGCCCCTCGCCGCGACTTCGCGCGGCCGGCTGGTGGACGCGGCGACGCTCGAGCCGATCCCCGAGGCGCTCGTCGTCGCGCACCGTAACCATGCCTGGACCGACGCGCGTGGCCGCTTCGACGCGGGCGAACCGCTCGACGGGCTCGAGGAGCTCCTGGTGCTGAACGT
Source organism: Planctomycetota bacterium (assembly GCA_013140785.1). Lineage (GTDB taxonomy): Bacteria > Planctomycetota > UBA1135 > UBA1135 > JABFRZ01. The sequence goes on from JABFRZ010000609.1 coordinate 7,606, forward strand.
GACGCGCAGCACGGCCAAGCACAGCGTGCCGCGCGAGCGTTGGAAGCGCGCCCCGGATGGTTGGCAGGTGCCGCTCGAGATAGGCCCGACCTTCCGGTTGCGCTTCCAGGGTGTGGAGGTCGCCGATCCGACGAGCTGGCAAGGACGCCTGGCGCGGCCGGAACGAGACGAGGGCTGGCTCGGGCTGCGCGCGGGCCCGCCGCCGTACCTGCGCTTCGAAGAGCCGCTCCCCAGCTCGCCGTCGGACGCGGCGCGGCTCGAGTTCCAGAGCGTCGATGAGCTGCTCGAGGGCGTGGCCGAGGCGCCGGGGCGGCTCGGCATCCACGAGGTCGTGGTCGTCTGCCGCGCCCGCGCGGCGTTGCGCGGCCGCGTGCTCGACGGGCTCGGGCGACCGCGCGACGGGATCCAGGTCTCGGACGTGCAGCTCGGCGAGACGAGCACCGAGACCCTCTCCGCCTTCACCGGCGCGGACGGTGGCTACCAGCTCGGCGCTTCGCAGCCGGGGAGGATGCGCCTCCTATTCTCGGTTGTAGGCGAGACGCGCCGGCGCGAGCTCGAGCTCGAGGTCCCGCGCGGCCTCACTCACGCCGAAGACCTGGTCTGGGATCCGCTGCTTCCCGCGGGCTCGATCCGGGGGCGGCTGGAGTGTCGCTCGGGGCGCGGGCCGATCGAGGGCTCGCTCTGGCTGCGCGCCCTCGACGGTACCGGCTACGAGCAGTCGGGCCGGTTCAAGAGCCCTGACCCGACCTGCGAGTTCGAGTTCAAGCGCATCCCGCCCGGGCGCTTCGAGCTCTCGCTCGAGAGGAGCCGCGGCTTCCGCTGGTCGCCGGCGACGCTGGAGCTCCAGGCGCCGGCCCAGGAACTCGTGTTCTTCCGCGAGGACGAGGTTGGGTCGAGCGCCTACACGCTCGAGCTCGTCGATGCCGACTCGGGCGCGCTGCTGCCCCGCGGCCTGGTCCGCTCGCGGATGGCTTCCAGTCCGGTCGAGGACCAGCTGACGGGCCCGACCTTCGAGCTGCCGCGCGGAGTCGCCTTCGAGTGGCACGCGACCGCGGCGGGACATCGCCTGGCGTCTGGAACCGAGCGCGACTTCGTCGAGCGCGACGGTCGCTTCGTCGCGCGCGCCGTCCTCAGTCCGGGCTTCGTCGTCTGGCTCCAGCTCAGCGATTGGAGTCGCCGCGAGTTTTCTTGGGGTCGCTCCCATTCTTCGAGGGGGCAAAGCGGGGGCGGGAGCGCCTACGCGTCTCCGGCGCGGCTCGACGGCGCGGAGATCCTGGCGGACGGCGTGCGGGTCGCCGTCACCGACGAGCTCGGCCACGCCGTGCTCGACCTCGGGGCGGAGCCGGAGCGGATCGAGGTACGCCTGAGCGGCTGGCGCGCGCTCCCGCCTTTCTTCCGGCCGCGCGAGCAGGCCGCCCGCAGCTCGATCACCTTCCTGATGGTCCGCGAGTGAGCGCGAAGGTCGGCTGTCAGCGCGTGAGCTCGTCCAGTTGCTCCCGCAGCGCCTCGAGTGCGCTCACCACGCGCGGGTCGTTCTTGAACTTCTCGATCAGCTCCGAGACCTTCGCCTGCAGGCTCGCCAGGTTCAGCTTGGGGAGGAGCGAGGCCTTGAGCTCGGCCAGCTTCTCCACCGCCGCTCGAACCTCGGCCGCGATCGTCTGCGCGGTCTCCGAGTCCTTGATCTCATCGAGCTCGCGCGCGGCGGCGTCCACGAACTCCTGCAGCTTCTGCTTGGCTTCCTCGGGCGCGGCCTGGGCGAGCTGGACGGCCTTCTCGGCCAGCTGTTGCCCGACCTCGGCGGCGGCTTTGGAGGCGGCTTGGACGACGCCGGCCGCCTTCTCGCCCGACTGACCGCAGGCGGACACGAGCAGGACGGCCGGGAGCAACGCGAGCGCGAACGTGGAGGGCTTCATACGTGAGAGGATACCCGAACCGCGCTCAGCGCGGGGCCGGCGCGTCCGCGAGCCTGGCGACCGCGTCGAGCAGCTCCGAGCCGAGCGCCGCCAGTGCCGCGTCCTCGATGGGCTCGGCACTGAAGACCGTCTCGACCACGACGCTCCCGCGCGCGGCGTCGAGCGTCTTCATTTCGAACTCGAAGGCGCCGTTTCGCATGCGGATGCGCGCGAGGAACCCGGAGAGGTCGGGGCGCGCGAGCTCGCTGCGCTCGGAGGCGAGGATGCGCAACGGGCCGGACTGCATGTGCTCGGCCTTGAGGTCGGCGAGCGCGCGCGCGGCGTCCAGGTAGTCGAGCGCGGCCGCCGCGCTCTCGAATTCCATGGCCGCGAGCACGACCATCTTCGAGTCCGGCGCCGCGCTCGGCTGCAGGCTGATCGCCCGACTCGCGCGCAGCGCGCGCGACACGCGCTGCACCGTCTCGGGCGGCAAGAGCGCCAGCGCGGCCTCGATCTGCGCCGACTGCAGCGACATGCGCTGCGCGCTCCACTCCGTCTCGGGGAAGCGCGCGGCGAAGCGCGTCAGCGCCGGTTCGAGGTCGAACAGGACCGCCGGACGCTGGCTCGGGTCGAGGTACCACGCCGGGTGGAAG
>JABFRZ010000396.1 GCA_013140785.1 Planctomycetota bacterium
ATCTCATGGGGGGCACTTGAGGTTCTCTGGGGAGCGGCGGGGTCGAGGTTCTGTGGAGCGGCGAAGGTGCCGCTGGCCCCCCCAACTCAAGGCCGGTGCCAAGTGAAGAACCAGTGCAGAGGAGGTCAGGAGAGGCCCTGTCCGGCCGTTCGGCCCGCGCCCGTCCGTGATCTGGACGAACATCCATTATGCGGAGCCATTGGCTTGTGGAGGCTCGACGACCGCCCAGGCAGGTGGTCACGCCCGCGCCCTGCGAGGCCCTTCGGCCTGGCCGACTCCCCGGACACAATGCGGCATCGCGCTTGCCCCTGGCTCCATCGTGCGCGACGTCTTCGACCCCGAGGCTGGTTCTCCTTCCGATCTCACCGCGTGGAGCCGGCCCTCGGCCCAACGCTTCCTGGTCTACAGCCACGACTCCTGGGGCCTCGGACACCTGCGTCGCAGCCTGACTCTGGCGGCCGGCCTGGTCGAGACTTTCCCCGCGGCGGAGGTCCTGCTGCTCACCGGCTCACCGTGCGCGACGCTCTTTCCCACTCCGCCCCGCGTCGGGCTGGTCAAGATCCCGTCGGTCAGCAAGAGCGCGAGCGGCGAGTACGTGCCGCGCTCGCTGGCCGGGACGATCGCCGACACGCTGCAGCTGCGCCGCAACCTGATCCTCGAGGCCTATCGCAGCTTCCGCCCAACGCTCGTCCTGGTGGACCACAAGGTGATCGGCCTGCAGGGCGAGGCCTACGAGATGCTGCGCGCCGCGCGCGCCGACGGTGTGCGCACGGTGCTGGGCGTACGCGACGTGATCGACTCGCCGGGCGCGGTGGCCGTCGAGTGGGGCGGCGAGAAGTGTCGCTGGGCCCTGTCGGAGGGCTACGACCGCGTGTGCGTGTACGGCTCGGCGAGCGTGTTCGACACGCGCCTCGAGTACCCGCTGCCGCCCGAACTCGGCGAGCGCGTGCAGTTCACGGGCTACGTGGTGCGCCCCGGGCCCGCGGCGGTTCCCGCAACGAGCGACAAGCAGCGTCGCAGGGTGCTCGTCACCATGGGCGGCGGCGAGGACGGGGCCCGGCACCTCGACACCTACCTCGACGGGATCGAACGGCTGCACCCGGACTGGGACAGCGTGCTCGTCGGGGGACCGCTGCTTGGCGAGCGCGAGGCGCGCCGACTGCGCCGCCGGGCGGAGGGGCTCGAACGAGTCCAGGTGCGGCGCTTCCACGCGGACCTGCCCTGGCTGCTGGCCGAGTGCGACGGGGTCATGGCCATGGCTGGCTACAACACCTGCGCCGAGATCTTGCAGAGCGCCAAGCCTTCGGTGCTCTTGCCGCGTACCCTGCCGCGCATGGAACAAGCCATCCGCGCCGAGCGCTTCGAGAAGCTGGGGCTGACGCGCAGCCTGATCGATCCGCAACCTCGAGAGATGATCGCGGCGCTGGATCAGGCGCTCGCGCGCGGCCCGCTCGCGCGCGAGAGCTTGCCGCCGCTCGACGGGGTCGAGCGCCTGTGCGCGGTGGTGAGCGACCTCGTCGCGGAGCCGACCCGGACTGACCCGCGAGCGATCCTCATCCCGCGACGCGGAGCCGAGGGCATCCCCCGCACATGAGCACACGCCTCGCCTATCTGCTCAAGAAGTTCCCGCGCCTCTCGGAGACCTTCATCCTGAACGAGCTCCTGGCGCAGGAGAACCTGGGCCGTGAGCTGCACGTCTTCTCGCGTCGCGCCGCCGACAACGAGCTGCGCCATCCCGAGCTCGCGCGCCTGCGCGCGACCGTGGAGACGCTCCCGCCCAAGCACGAGATCGACCCGTGGGAGATGCTCATCGGCGACGACAGCGGCCCGGACGACCTGCTGGCGCGCCTCGGGGCGGTGCTGCGCGAGGCGCGGACCTGGGGGCATCCGCGCACGCCGCTCCTGATGGTCGAGGCCCTGCACGTCCTGAAGCGCACGCGCGTGCTCGGGATCCAGCACGTGCACGTGCACTTCGCCACGGATTCGGCCGTGGTCGCGCTGCTGATGCACAAGCTCGGCGGCCCGAGCTACAGCATCACCTGCCACGCCAAGGACATCTACCGTTCCACGGTGGACTTCCGCTTCCTCGACATCCTGGTGCGCAACTCGGCCTTCGTCGTGACGGTGTGCGACGCCAACCGCCGCTGGATGACCGAGCGCCTTTCGCCCGAGGCCTCGCGCAAAGTGCGCAAGCTCTACAACGGCATCGACCTCGCGCGCTTCGTGCCCGACGGTTCGCCGCGCGAGCCGAACCACGTGCTCGGCGTCGGGCGCCTGGTGGAGAAGAAAGGTTTCCACGTGATGGTGGAGGCGCTCGCGCTGCTGCTCGGGAAGGGCGTGGACGTGCGCGCCTCCCTGATCGGCGACGGCGACCAGAAGGAACGAATCGAGCAGCTCATCGCCGCGCGCGGCATCGGCGCACACGTGCGCATGCTCGGACCCCGCGACCAGGCCGAGGTGCGCGCCTACATGTCGCGCGCCGTGCTCATGCTCCAGCCCTGCCTGGTCGGGGACGACGGCAACCGCGACGCGCTGCCGACCGTCTTGATCGAGTCGCTGGCCATGGGGCTGCCCTCGATCTCGACGCCCGTGACGGGCATCCCCGAGATCCTCGACCAAGGGCGCTGCGGGGTGATGGTGCCCGAGAACGACGTACAAGCCACGGCGGACGCGATCGAGAGCCTGCTGGCCGACTCCGCGCGGCGCGCGCGCATCGCCGCCGACGGCCGCCGGCACGCCGAAGAGGTATTCGACGCCGAGAAGACCTCGCGCATCCTCTCCGCTTGGTTCGACGAGGCCCTGCAGACTTCGTGCGCGGCGTCCGCTTGACCGCGCGCGCGCGAACCGGCCAGACGAACCCATCGATCGCGGTCGCCGCGGGGCGTCACTAGTGTCCCGTCTCGCAAGTCCCTGGAACATGGAGGTGGGCTGGATCGCCGCTGGCTGCGTTGCGCCTCCTCCGAGGTTCACAGCGGATACGCGTCGTCGGCGACGCCTTGCCAGCAACGATCCAGCACACCTCCCTGTCCCAGGGACTTGCGAGACGGGACACTAGGATCGTTCCGTGCGCAAGCTGCTCGAACGCTGGTTCCAGGGCCTGGCGACTTCGCGTCGCTTCATGCCCGAGCTCGAGGAGCAGCGCGGCGAGCTGTTGTGGGTCGCGTTGTGCTCACTGTTCCTGGTGGCCTTCGACGTCCTGCGGCCGATCCCGTTCCAGCTCATCATCGACAGCGCGCTGAACTGGTCCCCGAACTGGCCGCCCGCGACGAGCGCGGGCGCGCCGCGTGAAGCACCCTTCCTGGTGCGCTCGGGCTACACGGCCGCGCAGGTCATCTGGATCGGCGCCGTGGCGGCCTTGTCCACCGCGCTCTTGTCGGCGCTGTTCCAGTATCTGCGCGAGATCGGCATGGCGGGCATCCAGCACCAAGTCACGCGCCGCATCCGCTTCCGGATGTTTTCGCACCTGACGCAGCTCTCGCCGCTGTTCCACGCGCGCCACAAGTCGGGTGACCTGCTCGTGCGCTTGATGGGCGACGCGCCCATGGTGACCACGATGATGGTCGAGTCCACGATCGAGATCGGCACGCGCGTGCTCGTGGCGCTGGGCACCATCGGGATGATGCTGCACTACGACCCGGTCTTGACGGCCACGATGCTCGCGGCCATCCCCTTCCTGGCGGTGGCGATGGTCTGGACCTCGGGCCAGATCAAGACCGCCACGCGCAAGGCGCGCCAGAAGGAGGGCGACATGGCCGACTACCTGCACGAGGCCATCTCGGCCACCGAGACGATCCAGTCGCTGGGCGGCTCCGCGCACGTCGTGCGCAGCTTCGCGAAGTCCAACCGCCGCTCGGCGCGCGCGGGCCTCAAGTCGGCGCGCCTCGCGGCGCGGCTCTCGGCCTCGGTCGAGACCATCCTCGGAGTCAGCACGGCCGGCGTGATCGCGTTCGGCAGCTTCCGCGTCGCACAGGGACACCTCGGCCTCGGCGAGCTGGTGGCCTTCGTCTCCTACGTGCGCAACCTGCTCAAGCCCGTGCGCACGTTCTCCAAGCACACCGAGAAGATCTCGAAGGGCGCCGCCTGCGCGGAGCGCCTGGTGGACGTGCTCGACCAGGAGCCGGATGTCCAGGACGCTCCCGGCGCGGTGGAGGCCTCGCCCGATCCGCGCGAACTCGTCTACGAACGAGTGAGCTTCTCCTACAAGGGCGGCGTGCGCGCGTTGGACGGCTTCGACGTGCGCTTCCAGCGCGGCCAGCTCAGCGCCATGGTCGGCCGCAACGGCGCGGGAAAATCCACCGCCGCGGCGCTGGCGCTGCGCCTGTTCGATCCCGGCGAGGGACGCGTGCTGCTCGATGGCCAGGCACTCACGACGCTGCAGCTCACGTCCCTGCGCGCGCGCGTCGGCCTGTGCTTGCAGACGACCTTCCTGTTCGGCGATTCGATCCGCGAGAACCTGCTGATCGGCAAGCCCGACGCCAGCGAGGAAGAGCTCTGGGCAGCGCTGAAGCTGGCCGACGCCGACGAACTCGTGCGCGGGCTGGAGGGCGGTCTCGACAGCAAGCTGGGCTCGTCGGGCGCCGGCCTTTCGGGCGGGCAGAAGCACCGCATCTCGCTGGCGCGCACGCTGCTGCGCAAGCCTGCCGTGCTGATCGTGGACGAACCCTTCGCGGGGCTCGACAAGGATGCGGCCCACAAGGTCGCGCGCACGCTGGAGGAGCTGGCGCGCGAGCGCATCGTGATCGTGATCGCGCACGACATCCTCGCGCTCGAGGTCTACGACCGCATCGTGTTCCTCGAGGCCGGCCGGGTCGTGGCCGAGGGCAGGCACGCCGACCTCTTGGCGCGCGAGCCGCTCTATCGCCAGGTCGTGCGCCACGCCGGAGTGGGCGCGTGAGCACGTCCCTCGCCTCTATGCTGCGGGCCCTGGAGCGGGCCTTCCCCGCTTTGGAAGAGGTCGTGCGCGTGGACGTGGAGGACGGCGGGGGACTCGGGCTCACCGCCACCGGCGCGGGCACGACGCGCTGGTTCACGCACGGCGAGGGCGGACTGGTCGAGTGCTTTCCCGCGCGCGACGCGCGCCTGCCGCTCGCCGCTTGGCTCCAGACGAACCGCGAGTGGCGCGTCTTGTCCTACCGGCCGGGCCGCCGCGTGGTCGTGCTGGTGAAACAGGGCGACGAACCAAGGGTGTTCAAGGGCCACAAGAAGTCGCGCTCGACGCGTGCGGCGGCGCACCAGCGCATCGCCGAGGGCGCCATGGACCACGGAGCGTTCCGCGTGCCGCACCTCTTGCGGCGCGACGGCGAGCACGAGGCCCTGGTGTTCGAGTTCCTCAGCGGGGACGAGGTCACGCTCGGCCAAGAGAGCGCGCCCGCTTATGCGCGCCTCGGCCAGCAGCTCGCCCTGTTCCAGAAGGAACGCGCGGCGGCGGAGCTCGAGGTCTTCGACGTGCGCGCGGAGCTGGAGGTGCTCGAGCGCTGGCAACGCAAGGTGGTCCTGGCCCTGGGCGCGCTCCCCGAGGGCTGGTCCGAGGCGCACGCGCGGCTCGAGCATGGCGCCCGCGCGCTGCCCGCCGCGGAGCTCGGCCTGTGCCACCGCGACCTGCACGACCGCCAAGTGCACCTCGCACGCGGACACGGTGGCGCGGACGTCGCCGTGCTCGACTTCGATCTCCTGTGCCGCGCCGACGTCGCGCTCGATCCGGGCAACCTGGTCGCGCACCTCCGCTGGCGCGGGCACCAACGCCTGCACGGGGCCGACGAGGCCAGCGCGCGCGTCCTTTCCTCGGCCTTCCTGGGCGCGCTCGCGCGCGACGAGGAGCCGGGCTTTCGCTCACGGCTCGCCTTCTACAGCGCCAGCGCCTTGCTGCGCATTGCGCTGGTCTACCGTCTGCGTCCACGCTGGAGCGCCGGCGCCCGCGAGCTGATCGCATGGGCGCACGAAGCGCTCGACGACCTCGTCCCCATTCCCTGAAGCCTTCGCGCTCTCGACTCGCATGTTTGGAACCATCCCGCTCCTCTTCGCCCTCTTCCCCCAAGATCCGAGCACCGCAACGCTCACCGACTTGCGCGTGGGCCACGTGATCGAGGCGCGCGGCGAGTTCGACGAGCGCGGCCGCTTCGTCGCGCAGAAGCTCGTGCTGTTGCCGGCCAAGGAGGACGACATCCTGGTGGGAGCAGTTCGCGCCGAGGACTTCGATCCGGCCAGCTTCACCCTGCTCGGCCAGCGCGTGGACACCGACGACCTGACCAACTGGAACGGCCTCGACAAGGGCAGCCTGGCGGGGAAGCGCGTCAAGGTCGAGGGCACCTACAAGGGTCCGAAACATTTCCGGGCCGAGAGCATCGCGCCGCGCGGCGAAGGCCGCGACCGCATCGGAGCGCGCATCGATTCGCTCGTTCCGGTCGAGGGCGGCCTCGAGGCGCGGCTGATGAACTTCATCGTGGTCCTCCCCGACAAGGTCGAAATCGAGCACGAGCTCCCGCTGAGCGCCTACGGCCTCGCTCCGCAGCGCATGCTCGGGGGCCCGGACAACTCCGCCGACCTGGAGCGCGACGAGGACGACGACTTCGGCCAGGGCATCGCGCTGCACGAGACGCTGCGGCTCATGGGCCAGCTCGAGTGGGCCAGCTCCTTCTATGAGAACTTCGACCTGCTCGAGGGCAGCGTGAACGACGAGGAGGACCGCTGGGACAACGAGGAGGCCTTGCGTTTCCGCCTGGCCTGGACGCCGCGCGAGAACCTCTACGGCGTGGCCGAGTTGCGCTATCGCCAGCTGTACCGCCGCGACGAGGACAACGGCGTGAACGACTCGGTGGTGCAGCACGACGGCGCCTTCGGCGAAACTTGGCTGCAGTGGCGCGACCTGGGCGGCAACCAGGGCCTCGACCTGACCGTCGGGCGCCAGGACTTCGACGATCCGCGCGAGTGGCTCTACGACCAGAACCTCGACGCCCTGCGCCTCTCCTGGATCCGGCCCGCTTGGCGCCTGGACGTCTCGGCCAGCACGACCCTCACCAGCGGCAGCGAGCGCGACCAGGAGTCCTGGAACGCGGTCGCCTACCTGTCGAACAACGACAACGACCGCAATCTGGCCGTCTGGGGTCTCGTGCGCGAATCGGGTGAGGCCAAGGCCGAGGTCCGCAACGCGAGCAACAATGCGGTGGAGGTGGAACTCGCGGATTCGAGCCTGTACTTCGGCGCGCGCGCGCTGGGCGCGTGGCTGCCACAGAACGAGGTCTGGGCCGACTTCTCTATCCAGATCGGCGAGCGCGACGCACCCGTGAACCAGGGCCCGGTGAACGTCGTGGTGGACAGCTTCGACGTCTCCACCTGGGCCTACGACATCGGCAGCACCTGGTTCCCGCCGTTCGCGGCGCCGCTGTACTTCACGGTCGGCTACGCGCTCGGCCAGGGCGCCTCGAACGCGAACGAGAGCTACCGTCAGACCGGCTACCAGGACAACAACGCCAAGTTCGGCGGGGTGACCAGCTTCTCGTACTACGGCGAGCTGTTCGAGCCCGAGCTCTCGAACCTGGGCATCACGACACTCGGCGTGGGTGCCCTCGTCGCCGAGCGCACCTCGCTCGACCTCGTGCACCACACCTACACGCAGGACGAGGCCAGCGCGGTGTTCTCGCCCTTTCCCGGGATCGAGGCCAACCTCGACAGTCGCCCGAACGGCAACGACGCCGACCTCGGCTGGGAGCTCGACCTCATCTTCGGCTACCGGCGCTTCAAACGCTGGGACCTCGAGATCGTCGCCGCGACCTTCGAGCCGGGCGCGGGCTTCGACGTGAACGACTCGGCGTACTACGCCAAGTTCCAGGTGCGCTACCGGCTGTAGCGGCCGTCGCGCGCGCGCCTACGGCACGTCGAGCACGCGCTCGCGCCGCGCGAGCACTTCGGTCTCGATCGACGTCGTCCAGCGCCTCTCTCCGTCGCTGTGATCGAGGCGCCGAATCGAGCCCTTGCCGGCCGGCACGAAGGGCAGGACGTAGTTCCCGCCCTCGTCCGGCTGGACGGAGAGCCTGCAAGAGGGCTCCACGCCTTTGGCGCTGTTGTAGAGCAGGACGAGCTCCTCGCCCGCCGGCCGCGACATGCAGTGCCCCACCAGGCGGCCCATCTGGAAGTCCTCGCGCCACTCGTTCGGACCGGGGTGGACCTCGATCTGGACGTCGATGCTGCCCTCGCCGCCGCTCTCGGCTGGCGGCGAGAAGGAGAGCCGCAACGGGCCTGCCATCCTCGATGGTGAGCGCGAACGTGCCGTCGGCCGCGGTCGCGCTCGAGGGCAGCTCGCCCACCATTGAGTGCGCGCCCCCGGGCCAGCCGGCGACACTCCAGTCCGGCGCGGGCGCGCCGTTCACGCGCAGGACGCCAGAGAGCACGCACGGCTCGTAATCGCTGAGGTCGAGATCCTGGTAGGTCGTCTCGCCCTCGACGATCGTGCAGTTGAAGGGCAGCACGATCGGCTCGTCCGCGCCGGAGTAGGCCGTGCCGCCGCCCTGCGGGTTGAACTCCATCCGGCCGCGCGCGAGCTGCCACGGCCCGGGAGTGAGGCCCTCGAAGCTGAAGCGGCCCTCGGAATCGGAGCGCAGCGTGCGCGGGAAGGCGTCGCCGCGGTTGAGCGACACGATCACGCCCGAAGGCTCGTGGCCCGGGGCCACGCGCACGCGGCCCTCGAGGTTCCCGCCTCGGCCGAGCGCGAGCTCGAGGCCGCTGCGCCCGCTCTCCAGCGCGAGCTCGAGCGCGCCGGTGTCGCTCGCGGCGTAGCCCGGCGCCTCGGCGCGCACGACGTACGTGTCGGGCTCGCGCAGCTTGAGCGTGAAGCGGCCGTCGGCGTCCGTGCTCGTCCTGTCCTCGGCCCGGGGATCGGCCAGCGTCAGGTAACCCTGGTCCTCGATGCGCGAGCGGGGCGAGGCTCGGTGCAGCGCGACGCGCGCACCGGCGACCGGCTCTCCGCCTGCCACCACGCGCCCGCGCACGCCAGGCTCGGGCACGAGCTCGAAGTCGAGGGACGTCGGGGCGCTCTCGGGTGTGAATGGGCCCTGCTCACCCAGCCGGAAGCCGCGCGCATCCACCTGCACCAGGAACTGTTCGGTCGGCAGGAGCAGGCGCGCGTGTACGCGCCCGTCGAGACGCGCCGTTTCCTTGGCGCTCGCGATCCAGCCGTCGTCGGGGGACTCGGCGTGGACCACGAGCTCGCCGAGCTCGCCCTCCTGCGCGCTCACGCTCACCTCGATCCAGCGTGCCTCCTCGAAGCGAAGCTCGAGGTCGTGGGTCCCGGGCTGGACGCTCCGCACTTGGATGGCAGACCAGCGCTCGGTCGGGTCGGAGGCCCGGAGGTCGTAGACGCGGCCGGCCTTCGCGACGAGCTCGAAGCGCCCCTCGGCGTCGGCCGCAAACGAGTGGGTCGTCATGCCACCGCCCGAGCGCTCCATGGAGCCGAGCCTCGCCCCCGGCACAGGCTCGCCCTCGGGCGAGAGTACGATGCCGCGGATGCGATCGTCGGCGTGGATCGCCTCGAGCTGCAGCTCGACCTCGTCGGTCGTCTGCCGCGCGCGCACCTCGACCGGCGGCGAGACCGCGTAGCGCATGCCCTCCGCCCCGGCCCAGGCGCGCATCGGCCCGACGCCCACGCCGTGGATCTCGAAGCGGCCGTCGGCCTGCGAGAGCGCGGAGAGCAACTCGGAGCCGCGCGGGCCGTGGATGCGCGCGTTCTCCAGGCTGTCCCACAGGTCGGGTTGCGTGACGGACACGCTCGCGCCGGCGAAGGGAGCGCCGTCGGGACCGAACACGCGCCCGCGCAGGCTGCCGCCGGGTTGGAGCACGACGTCGCCGACGGTCTTCGCCTCGTGCTCCTGCAACGTCACCTCGAGGAAGCGCGTGGCGAAGCCCTCGGCCTCGATGAGCAGCGCGCACATGTTCTGGCGATCGGGCTGGACGCCAAGCTCGAAAGACCCATCGGAGGCGGCGGGCGTGGCGCGCGCGGCGTCCTCGCCGTACTGGCTGACGCGCGCGCCGCCGACCGGCACGAGCAGCTCGTCCACCGTACGTCCGCCGATGCGCGCGCCCGAGGGGGTCGGCGCGAGCGCGGGCACGGCACGCGGAACCGCAGGCGAACCCGGGGACAACGACTCGC
>JABFRZ010000257.1 GCA_013140785.1 Planctomycetota bacterium
CCCTCTGCATCGTGAACCCGGCGAGCCGCGCGCACGTGCGCGCGGCTCGCCGGGTTCACGATGCAGAGGGAGCGCATCGCGGAGATCCTCGACGGTCACGCGGGCGTCTGTCCAGGGGGTGGATCGCGAACGCTGCTGCGACAGGCTGCTCTAGCAGCTCGAGCGCGCCTCACGAGCGGGATCAGGTGCGCGGCGCGGGGCGGTGCACGGCACCCTCTGCGCGCGTCTCCGGTCCGCGCGAGCATCCCGGCGGGAGCGCGCGCTCGTCCACGAAGCCGTACCAGGTGTTGCGGCGGCGCGGTAGGAAGCCGGCTTGGGCGATGGTGCGTTCGATGGTCTCGATCGATGCGAGGTGGAAGCACCCGGCCGCGCTGACCACATTCTCCTCGAGCATCGTGCTGCCGAAATCGTTGCAGCCGGCGCGCAGCGAGACCTGGGCCATCTTCATGCCCTGGGTGACGTAGCTCGTCTGCAGGTTCGCGAAGTTGTCGAGGAAGATGCGCGCGAGCGCGTTGACGCGCAGGTACACGGCGGGTGTGGTTTTCTCGGGGTACTTCGCCTCCTCCGGCACGCCGGCGGGCTGCATGTTCCAGCAGGCGAAGGCGGTGAAGCCGCCGGTCTCGTCCTGCAGGTCGCGTAGCACGCGCAGGTGCTCGACGCGCTCGGCCGGCGTCTCGACGTGGCCGTACATCAGCGTGGCCGTGCTGCGCAGCCCGGCCTCGTGCACCTTGCGGTGCACGTCGAGCCAGCGCTCGGTGGACGTCTTCTTGGGCGCGATGAGCTTGCGCACGCGTTCGACCAACACCTCGGCACCCGCGCCGGGCACGCTGCCGAGCCCGGCCGCCTTCAGGTCGGCGATCACGTGCTCCACCGGGCGCTTGTCGAGCTTGGCAAGGTGATCGAGCTCGGGCGCCGATAGCGCGTGCAGGTTGACGAGCGGAAAGCGCGCGTGCAGGTCGGAGAAGAGCTCGCACCACCAGTCGGTCTTGAGGTAGGGGTGGTGCCCGCCCTGCATGAGCACCTGCCGCCCGCCGAGCTCGGCCAGCTCCCTGACCTTCTGGATCAGCACCTCGCGCGGCAGCACGTACGCCTCGGCGTGACCCGGCCGGCGATAGAAGGCGCAGAAGCCGCAGTCGGTGATGCAAACGTTGGTGGGATTGACGTTTCGATCGACGATGTAGCTGACGATGCCGTGCGGGTGCTGACGCGCGCGCACGAGGTCGGCCAGGCGTCCCAGCGTCAGGAGGTCGGCCTGCTCGTGCAGCGCGAGCGCTTCCGCGGGTGTGATGCGCGCGCCGGACTCGACCTTGGCGGCGATGCCAGCGACCGCAAGCGGGCCCCGCGTTGCGGGACGCGCGGTCAGGTGGGAGGCGGACGACACGGCCGCTGAGTATAGGCGCGCTCCTGGGCGCGGGCTCCTCAGCGCACGCGGGCCGAGGTCGCGCCGCGGACCTGCGTGGAGGGGGCGAGGTCCTTGAGCGGCGCCAGGGCGGCGCGGGCCGAATCCGTGGCGCGCACCTGGACCCCGAGCTGGTCCTGGAGCGTGGCTCCGTTCGCGAAGGCCTTCTCGATCGTGGAGCGGGCCGAGGCGATGCCTGCCGCGGTCAGGTCGTGCTCGAGGTACAGGCTGAGGTCGGTGAGCTCGCCAACGAAGCCCGCCAGAGCGAGGTCCGCTTCCAGCTTGCCCTGCGCGAGGCGCTCGTAGTTCGCCTGCAAGACCGCGCGCCGCTCCTCTGCGCTGTGCTTCAGGTCGGCGTTCGTGATGCGCGCCGTGTCCTCGCTCCAGCCGCCGAAGAAGCTCTCGGCGTGTCCGTCCATGCGTCCGTAGGTCTGGCGCGAGCGCTTGCTCGCAGCCTCGAGGTTGGCGAGCTCGCGTGTGTAGGTCTCGAAGGTCTCCTTGTTCGAGCGCGGCGAATCACCTGGATTCTCGCTCAGCGCCCGCAGGGCCTCGACGGCCAGAGCGACCTGCTCGCGGAGGCGCACCAGGTTGTCGCGGTAGGCTGCGGTCCTGTCGGCCGTGGCGCTGGCGCGCTCGTAGCCGGACGAGGCGCAGGCGAGCGCGAACGAGACAACGAGCGGGAGGGCGAGGATCCTGAGCATCGGGATGGGCGCGAGGAAGACCGTTGCGGGCGGCTCCGATGGACTCACTTGGACTCACCCGCGAGCGCCCAGGAAACGAAAAGCGGTCCGGCGCGCCAGTGCTGGACCTTCGCCAAAGCGTCGGTCGGGGAGGGGAACCTGGTTCGAGGAGGGAGAGACCAGTCTCGCCAACACCGGCAGTGCGCCGAACCGCGGACGCTAGTCTAGTCGGGAGGCGAGGGGTCGTGTCAACCATCTTGCCAGCGAATTATTGGGCAGATCTCCGGTCCACAAATGGGAGAGCCCAGCCGTCCAAGTCGCGGAAGAACCTGCGCGGCTCGAGCCTGATTAGGAAGGCGCGATCGGTCAGTCCGCCCTTCGAGGTCTAGAGCCGCGCGACCGCGGCGCGGCCGTGACAGAGCTGTCACCGCGCCTAGTGACTCACCGTGCGGCCCACGCGCGCCAGGGCTATGCTGCCCGGCCTTTTCGGAGGACCCCATGCCCGCGCCGAGCACCGCCCCGAACCTGATGGCCACGATCGTGTCCCTGTGCAAACGCAGGGGCTTCATCTTCCAGGCCTCGGAGATCTACGGGGGCATGGGCAACACCTACGACTACGGTCCGCTCGGGGTCGAGCTCAAGCGGCGCGTCAAGGAGGCCTGGTGGCGCGCCAACGTGACCACGCGCGCCGACGTGGTCGGGCTCGATTCGGCCATCCTGCAGCACCCGAAGACCTGGGAGACCTCCGGCCACGTGGCCGGCTTCACCGACCCGCTGGTGGACTGCAAGACCTGCAAGGCGCGCTTCCGGGCCGACAAGTTGGGCGAGGCGCAGTGCCCGCAGAAGCCAAGCCGCACGCCGCTCGAGAACAAGTGCGAGCTGACCGCGCCGCGCGCGTTCAACCTGATGTTCAAGACGCACGTGGGCGCGTCCGAGGACTCGGCCTCGGTTGCCTACCTGCGCCCGGAGACGGCCCAGGGCATCTTCCTGAACTTCAAGAACGTGCTCGAGGCTTCACGCCTGAAGCCGCCCTTCGGCATCGCTCAGATCGGCAAGTCGTTTCGCAACGAGATCACGCCCGGGAACTTCGTGTTCCGCATGCGCGAGTTCGAGCAGGCCGAGATGGAGTTCTTCGTGCCGCCCGCTCAGAACGACGAGTGGTACGCCTACTGGCGCGCGCGCCGGCTGCAGTGGTACCTCGACCTCGGCATCCGCCGTGACAAGCTGCGCGTGCGCGAGCACGAGAAGGACGAGCTCGCGCACTACTCCACGGCCACCTGCGACGTGGAATACGAGTATCCCTTCGGCTGGGGTGAGCTCGAGGGCATCGCCTGCCGCACCGACTTCGACCTGAAGCGCCACTCCGAGGCCTCGGGCGTGCGCCTCGAGTTCTTCGACCCCGACACGAAGGAGCACTACACCCCCTTCGTGATCGAACCGGCCGGCGGCATCGACCGCATGGCGCTGACCTTCCTGATCGACGCCTACGCCGAGGAGATGGTCGAGAACGAGCCGCGCGTGGTGCTGCGGCTCCATCCCAAGATCGCGCCCATCACCGTGGCCGTCTTCCCGCTGGTCAAGAAGGACGGCATGCCGGAGAAGGCCCACGAACTCGAGCAGGAGCTGCGCGAGGCGGGCTTCTCGACCTTCTACGACGAGAAGGCCGCGATCGGGCGCAGGTATCGCCGGCAGGACGAGGTTGGCACGCCATGGTGCGTGACGATCGACGGGGACACCCTGAAGGACGGCACGGTCACGGTGCGCGCGCGTGACTCGATGAAGCAGGACAAGGTGGCGGCGCGCGATCTGGTGGCGTACGTGACGCAGGCCCTGAGGAGCTGGAAGCAGGGCTGAACGCCGAGGGTCGTGGTGGCGGGGGAGTAGCTCAGTACCCGAGCTCGCGCAGCTCCTCCATCGTTCCGGCGTCCACTCCGCCCAAGCCCGTCTTGCCCAGCGATTGCCCGAGCTCCTCCAGCGCCTGCTTCTGTCGCAGCAGTCGCGCCCGCGCGGCTTCGATGTCCGCGCCATCCAAACGAGCCCGCTCCTCGCCTGGATCTGCCGCTAGATCGTAGTGCTCCCACGCGCGCGCATTCGGGAACAGGAGCGCGGGCGTTTCCGGTCCGTAGATCGTCTTCGGGCCGTGCTCCTCGCGCAGCGCGTACTTGTGAGCGAAGGGGTCGTCCACCTCGCTCCACAGTGCGCGCGCCGGCCAATCCGGGCCGAGCAGATCGACGCCTTGCATGTGATCATCGCGAGCGAATCCGAGGCGCGCGAGCAGCGTCGGCGCCACGTCCGCCAGCATCGCCGCGCGCGTGAGCACACGCGGCTCGATCCCCGGTCCCGCCAGGATCAGCGGGATTCCGAGCAGCTCTTGGTAGAGGGTGCGCCCGTGCTGCAGCGCGCCATGCTCGAAGAACTCCTCACCATGGTCGGAGGTCACCACGATCAGGGTGTCGTCGAGCACACCGAGCTCCTGCATGTGCGCGAAGAGCCGACCCAGGCGCGCGTCGGTGTAGCGCAGAGCCGCGTCGTACAGGTGCACCACGTGCGCGCGCATCTCGGGCGTGAAGGCCGCGGCCTCCGCTGCGGTGCGCGTGCGCAGCGGCACCGGCGGACGCGGACAAGCGAGCTCGCCGCAGGCGAGGAAGCGCTCGGGCGCGTCGTAGTCGTGCACCGTGTAGGTGTGCAGGAACAGGAAGAAGCGCTCGTCCCTGTGCGCGCCGAGCCAGCGCTCGAGACCCGCGAAGCCGTGCTCCTCGACCAGCCGCGCGGCGAGCTCGGGGCCGTGTCTGCGCGCGAGGCTGCGCAGGTAGTGCGAGCCCTCCTCGCGGATTGGATCGATCTGGGCGAAGCCTTCGAAGCCATAGTCGAGGCCGAAGACAGGGTTGACGAAGCCGCCCGCAGTGAAGGCCCGCGTGGCGAAGCCGGCCTGTCCGAGGGTCTCGGCCAGGCTCGTCGAGCGCGCCGCGGCGAGCGTCCGGCCGCGCGTGACGACGCCGTGTACGGAGGGGAACTGCCCACTCAGCAGGGTTGCGTGGGCGGGGAGCGTGTAGGGCGCCTGCGTGCTCGCGTCGCGGCACAGCAAGCCCCGGCGCGCCAGGGCGTCGAGCTCCGGCGTGGTTGCGCGCGTGTAGCCATAGGCGCCCACGTGATCGGCGCGCAGCGTGTCGATCGAGATCAGCAGCACGTTCGCGCCGGACGAGCGCGGCGCGTCCGTGCGAACGAGCGGCGCTCCGACCAGCAGCGGCGCGTCGCCGGAGGCTTCGAATTCGAGCGCGCTGCCGTCGAGTTCGAGCTCGAATTCCTGCCAGCGTCCCTGGGCGGCATTCCCACTCGAGGCGAAGGTGCGCGCCGTGAGCTCGCGGCCCACGCCACGCACGCGCAGCGTGGCGCTGCCCTCGAATCCTGCCATCGCTTCCGGGCGCCAGGCCCCGGCGCCAGCGACGAGGCGTGCTCCCGCGGCCAGCTCGGGCAGCGCGAAACGCAGGCGCTCGCCCGGCAAGAGCACGATCGAGGGACGGTGCTCGCCGCCGAGCTGGGCGCTGACGCGGCGCACGGATTGCCACGGGAACTTCGGCGGATCGACGTCTGCCCGCAGGGCGGTCTCGGCAGTCAGGGCCTCGCGCCAGGCCAGCGCGAGCGTCCCGACCTCGAGCCGGAGGTCCGCGAAGTCGGCCTTGCCCGCGCGCACGCTCTCGGCCACGGCCAGCGAGCACACCAGGTGCAGGAAGCGCGTGTGCGGCGTGGTCACGAACAGGTGGCGTTGCGTTTGCCAGCCGACCTGGCCGAACGCGCTAGGCCCGCTCCAGCTGGAGACGAGCAGGTCCGCACGCGGGCCCATGAGCTGGTCGAGCTCGGCCTCGGCGCTGGCCTCGCCCAGCCACACGCTCGCGCCCCGGAAGCCCTGTTCGCCGCCCGCGAACTCGAGTCCGCTCGCGCGCAACATTCCGGTGAAGACGTAGCACGTGCCCGGCTCGACCTGCAGCACACGCTGCAACCCGCCGTGGACGCCGGTCAGGCGCAGGAAGGCGCGGTCCTGTTCGTGCTCGACGCGCGCCTCGAGCTCGGCCGGGCCGCGAGTCGGATACGCCACCGTGTTCCAGCCCTCCAGCTCGGGCTCGAACGACGCGGCGAACACAGGCCGCGTCGCGGAGGGCGCGGGGGCTGCCTCGAGTTCGGCCGCGCGGGTCCACAAGCGCAAGCGCGCCGCGGGCGCGGGCGGGCTCCCGCCGCATCCCATGAGGAGCAACGACACGAGCAGTGCGGCGCGCATCGACATCACATCAGACTCCACTCAGACCCCGCGGCGGATGCGCCGGTCGGCCCAGGCCCAGAAGCGGCTCTCCTTGGTCTTCCAGTGGCTGCGCGCGCCGAGGAACTGGGCCGCGCCCTCGACGTAGGTGTAGGGAATCGAGTAGAGGCGCCAGCGGCGCTGCTCGGCCGGGGTCAGGGCCTGCGCTTCGAGCAGCTCGCGGTAGACGCGCTGCTGGCCGCGGGCGCCGTGCCAGACCGCGCGCCAGTTGCGCACCGTGAACAGCTCGAAGAGCTCGTACAGGTTGCGGTGGTCGCAGTACAGGCGCTTGAACTCGCGCAGCATGTCGATGCGATGGCTGTGCTCCACGCGCGCGCTGGGCTCGTAGGCGAGCGCGCCGCCCGCGAGCAAGATCGCGCGGCCCCAGGCCACGTCCTCGCCGAAAGTGCGCGCGGGGAACGGATGCTGCTCCCAACTGGTGCGCCTAACGGCCGAGGCCACGTTGTCGAACACGCACGAGAGGTAGCGCTCCATCGGCGGCAGGGATTGGTACAGCTTGCGCGCGGCCTCGGGGTCGCCCGGCGCGAACACCTGCAGGCTCGGTTCGCTGCGCGCCGCGCTCCAGCGTCGCAGGCGCTCCGCCAGCAAGGGATCGCAGTCCGGGCGCGGGTACTGGCGCGCGTAGACACCGTCCACGCGCGGATTGGCGAAGGGCCTGGCGAGAGATGCGAGATAGTCGCGACCCATCGGCAGCGCGTCCTGGGTCAAGAGCGCCACGATTTCGCCGTGCGTCGCGGCGATGGCCCGGTTGCGCGTCGCGCCGTGGTTGAACTCGGACTGGGGGATCGACAGCACCCGTGCTCCGGCCGCGCGCGCGGCTTCGGCCGTGCCGTCGCGTGAGCCCGAGTCGACCACCAACAGCTCGTGCTCGACGTCCTGCGAGGCGAGTGCCACGAGCAGCTCGCGGAAGCGCGCCCCGCCGTTCCAGGTGGGCACCACCACCGAGAGCGGGCGCGCCGCGCTGGTGCTCGCGCTCGGGAGGCCTGCCCGCGCGCCGTTCTCCTTGCCGGGCGCCAAGCTCAGCCGACCCGCGCGCGGTCGAGCAGTTCCTCGGCTACGCCGCGCGCCGCGATCACGCACTGGTCCGAGTTGAAGTAGTCGTAGCGGCCAAAGCGGCCGAGCGGGACGACGCCGTTCGTCGCGCACCACTCCAGCGCGACGCCGCGGCGCGCGAAGAGCTGGTGGTCGTAGACGATGTAGGCGTAGCGGCACACGCTGCGATCCACGAACAGGATCTCTTCGCGCCGCAAGAGCCCGGCGCCCTCGATGCCCGCAATGGCTTCGCGCTCGAGCTCAGGCCCCGGCGCGGGCGCGCCACCGGGGAAGGTGACCTCGCACAGGAACGATGTCTTGCCCGCGGGCGCGAGCTCGGGCGAGTAGTTCGACATGTACGTCACGCGGTTCACCGGGCCTTGCTCGTGGTGCGGGAGGTAGATCCACGACAGGTCGGGGTGCGCGGGGCGGTCGAGCGCCACCAGCAGGGTCGCGATCGAGTTGTAGGCGAGCCCGCGCATGGCCTCGGCCACGTCGGCGGGCATTTCACGCACGACCTCGGGCAACGCGTTCAGGGGCAGCGTGCTCACCACGCGATCGAAGGGCTCGCCGTTCACGCGCCAGCCGCCATCGCGCGCACGCACCAGGTCCGTGGCCGGCGTCGAGAGGCGGATACGCTCACGCAGGCTGCTGGCGATGCCGTCCGTGATGGCCTGGAACCCGCCGCGGCGTGGGTAGAAGAAGATCGACTGGTGCGTGTAGCCCTCGGTGCGCACGCCGATCGCGGCCTTGAGCACGTCGTCGATGGGCGCGTCCGGCACGCGGCCCGCGACCCAGGCCGAGCTGATCTCCTCGAGCGGCCGCTTCCAGATCTTCTCGTTGTAGGGATCCATGAAGTGGCGCGCGATGCCGTCGCCGAAGCGCCAACGGATCCAGCCCTTGAAGTCGCCCGGCGCCTGGGTCGCGTACTTGTCGCGCAGGTGCCAGGCCTGCACGTAGCCCTGCAGGCACTCGAACTTGGGCTGCTCCGGCAGGTCCCCGAGGCCGTTCTCGAAGGGGTAGTGCACGAAGCGGTTGCCGAAGCGGATCTTCGTGTGCCGCTCGCGCTGCACGAAGGCCTCGTCGCCGCCGGCGCAGTCCTTCATCCACTGCATCACCGCGCGGTCCTTGCTGAACAGGATGTGCCCGCCCGAGACGTCGTAGGTGAAGCCGTCCACGCTCTTCGAACGGCACAGTCCGCCCACCACCCCGTCCGCCTCGAACAGCGTCAGGTCCGCGAGCGGGAAGCCGCGCTCGCCGAGGGTGCGCGCCAAGGCGAGACCCGAGACGCCGGCGCCGAGGATGGCGATCTTCAAGGCAGGAAGGGCGCCTACCTTAGGTCGTCGTCCGCGCCGTGGCCAGCGCGCGCCGTGCCGTAGCCGAGCAGCTCGAGCTCGCGCTCGAGCTCGGCGCTGAAGGCAACCGGCGCCACGCGGCGCCGGGGTGCGCGCGGCTGGGCCCGCTCGCGCTCCAGCAACAGGTCGAGCAGCGGCTCGAACTCCGACGCGCCGATCGGGTGGGCGAGGAGCGCCCGTGGGTCGCGCTCCAGGGCGAAGAAGCTCGCCTCCGAGCGCTCGACGTCGTGGATCACCTGCCAGCGCCCCGGCCGCAGGACCGTGCGCATGGCGGGACTCGAGCGCGGCCCAGGCCCCTCCTCGAAGACGGTCTGGGCCACCAGGAAGTCTCGTCCGCGCACGCCTCGGAACAGGGCCGGCAGCAGCGAGCGCCCATCCAGATCGGATTGCGCCGGCACGCCGCACAGCGCGAACAGGGTTGGCACGAGATCGACCATCTCGGCCGGCTCGCTCACCTGGATCGGCGCCTGGTTCCAGCTCGCGGGCAGCTTGAGGATCAGCGGCACGAAGAGTTGCTCCGGGTAGAGGCCTCCGTGACCGACGAGGCCGCGCTCGCCCAGGCTCTCGCCGTGGCTCGAGGTGACCACGATCAGGGCGCGCTCGTAGAGCTTGCGCGCGCGCAGGGCGTCGAAGAAGCGCCCGAGCTGGTGATCGGCCGCAAGGATGTCACCGTCGTAGTGGTCCACGAGCGCGGCTAGATCGGCCGGAGCGGGGGCTTCTCTAGGGGGCGCGCCCGGACCGCACCGCTTGGCCAGCGCAACGTGCGCGGAGTGATCCGGGCAGAAGGCGCCGTCGAAGGGTTCGGGCGCGGTGTAGGGGCAGTGCACGTCGTCGGCGTGCAGGAACAGGAACGCGGGCCCAGCGCGGCCCTGCTCGAGCCATGCCAGTGCGCGCGGAACGGAAGCCTCCAGGCCGCCGCCCGCGTCGTCGAAGTCTTCGAAGCCGTGCGCGAAGCCGGCTGCCCTGCTCATCCATGCGCCATCGGTGAAGCCAGCGGTGCGGAAGCCGCGCTGGCGGAAGGTCTCGGCGAGCGTGCCCTTCACGCGTTGGAAGGTGTCCACCAGGTACTCGCGTGCGTCGTGGAGTGCCGAGAGTTCGAGCAGGTCCGCGCCGGTCTGCTCGAGCATCAGCGTGGCCGGGTACTTGCCCGTCAGAATCGACTTGTGCGAAGTCAGGGTCTGGGCGGACTGGGCCGCAACCGTGCGGAAGAACGCACCCTGCTCGCCCAGCGCGCGCAGATTGGGCGCGGTCTCGCGCGCGTAGCCGTGCAGGTCGAGGTGGTCGGCGCGCAGCGTGTCGAGCGAGATCAGGATCACCAGCTCGGGCCGCGGCTGCGAAGTCCCCGACGGGACGG
>JABFRZ010000598.1 GCA_013140785.1 Planctomycetota bacterium
GCCGAACAGGGCGGCATTCCACGCGTGGGGCCGCTCTTCCGGCACTTCTCGAGCAGCTCCTTGCGCGCCCTCGGTGTCAGTTGCCGGACCGCAGCCACGCTGGAACGCGACGCGATCGGGCCCGCGCACCTGGTCCTCGGCACGCTCGAGGTGGACGAAGCTCTGCGCCAGCTCACGAACCTCAGCGCGCCGCGCGCGCGCATGGCGATCTCAGGTCTGGACTGGGACGAGACGCCGCTGCCAGAACGCCGCCTGCCAGGCGAAGAACGCCTGCGCGCCTTGCTCGCTGGTCTTCCCGCCGGGGCCGAAACCCTGGACGTCCTGGCCGACATCGTGACCAGGGGCAGCGAGGAACTCACGGCGCTCCTGCGTCGCCAGAAGGTGACCACCGAGCTGGTGGAGCGTTGCCGCGGCATCTACCGGGATCCGGAGGACTAGTACTACCTCTCGGGCCGAGCGGATTCGCCCTTCCCTGGCAGCCCTCCAGTCCCGCTCGCAGCCGGGACGACAGGGTGCGGGAAGGCACAGGTTCTCGACGGCCGGATGGGTCTGGGCTATACCAAAGAAGCCTCCAACCCGAAGGGCACGCGTCGAAACCCCGACCCAGCTCCGCCCCGGCGATGATCTGCGAGCTCTGCAACAAACAACCCGCGACCGTGCATGTCACGGAAATCGCCCACGCCGCGCCGAAGCAGAGCGTGCAGCAGCAGCACATGTGCGACGCCTGCGCGCGTACCCTCGAGCTTCCGGGAGTGCCGGTGGTGATCAGCAAGAGCGCGCCCGAGATCCCGCCCGAGATCCTGAAACTCCTGCGCCAGTCGGCCCAAAAGGCGCGCGCAGACGGGAGCCTCGCGTGCCCGCAGTGCGGCATGTCGCTGGCGGAGTTCCGTAGCAAGGGACGCTTCGGATGCGCGAAGGACTACGAGGTTTTTCGCGCCCATATCGAGCCGCTGCTCCTGCGCGTCCACAACGCCGGCCGCCACAAGGGACGCATGCCCGGCATGGACGAGATCTCGCGCCAGCGCCGGCAGCAGCTCTCCGACCTACGCACCAAGCTGGAGACGGCGATCCGCGAGGAAGCCTACGAGAGCGCGGCGCGGCTGCGTGACGAGATCCAGGAGCTGGAGCAGCCCAAGCTTCCCTGAGGGCGCTCGGGTTGTGGGGCGTCCGCTGGAAAAGCCCTGGGATCCCGGGATAATGGCGGCCCTGTTCCCCCGGATCTCGCGGCAGCGGCCTGACGGGACCCAGAACCCCGTGCTTGCTGGGCAAACACGGTAAACCTCGGCCCCCTCGAAGGCCGAAGACCTGGAGACTATCCAGGCGTCCTGCGACCCTCCCTCCGCGACGGAGCCAGCCATCCCATGTTCGACCGCTTCACCGACCGCGCCAAGAAGGTCATGAACCTCGCTCGCCAAGAGGCGCAGCGGTTCAACCACGAGTACCTGGGGACCGAGCACATCCTGCTTGGTCTGGTGCAGGAGGGCAGCGGCGTCGCGGCCAACGTGCTGCGCAACATGAACATCGACCTGGCGAAGATCCGCACCGAGGTCGAGAAGCTCGTCAAGACGGGCCCCTCCATGGTCACCATGGGGCAGCTGCCCTTCACCCCGCGGGCCAAGAAGGTGCTGGAGCTCTCCATGGAGGAGGCCGGCAACCTGGGGCACAACTACATCGGCACCGAGCACCTGCTGCTCGGGCTGATCAAGGAGAACGAGGGCATCGCCGCCAAGGTGCTCACCAACCTCGGCGTGAAGCTCGAGGACGTGCGCGAAGAGGTGCTCGAGTTCCTGGGCGCCGAGCACGGCGAGGAAGAGGAAGAGGAGCAGAGCGAGCAGCCCATCGGCGGCCAGCCGAGCACGGGCAAGAGCAAGACTCCGGCGCTGGACGCATTTGGCCGCGACCTGACCGAGCTGGCGCGCGAGGGCAAGCTCGACGCGGTCATCGGGCGCGACAACGAGATCGAACGCGTGATCCAGATCCTCTCGCGGCGCACCAAGAACAACCCCGTGCTGCTGGGCGAGCCGGGCGTCGGCAAGACCGCCATCGTGGAAGGCCTGGCCCAGCGCATCATCAACGTCGAGGTGCCCGACATCCTGCGCGACAAGCGCATCGTCGTGCTCGACCTGGCCCTGATGGTGGCCGGCACCAAGTACCGCGGCCAGTTCGAGGAGCGCATCAAGGCCGTCATGACCGAGGTGCGCCGCGTGCGCGACGTGGTGCTGTTCATCGACGAGCTGCACACCCTGGTCGGCGCGGGCGGGGCCGAGGGCGCGATCGATGCCTCCAACGTGCTGAAGCCGGCCCTCTCGCGCGGTGAGATCCAGTGCATCGGCGCCACGACCCTGGACGAGTACAGGAAGCACATCGAGAAGGACGGCGCGCTGGAGCGCCGCTTCCAGTCCGTGAACGTCGAGCCGCCCAGCCCGGACGAGACGATCGCGATCCTGCGCGGCCTGCGCGACCGCTACGAGGCCCACCACCGCGTGCAGTACACAGACGCGGCCTTGACCGAGTCGGTGGACCTCTCGGTGCGCTACATCACCAACCGCTTCCTGCCGGACAAGGCCATCGACGTGATGGACGAGGCCGGCGCGCGCGTGCGCCTCAAGAACATGGTGTCGCCCCCGGACCTCAAGGAGGTCAACACCAAGATCGAGGAGCTCGACCGGGCCAAGGAAGAGGCGGTCCACGCCCAGGAGTTCGAGAAGGCGGCGCGCATCCGGGACGAGGCCTATCAGCTGCGCAAGCAGCGCGAAGAGCGCCAGAAGCAGTGGCGTTCCAAGCAAGCCGAACAGGAGTCGTCGGGCCAGGTCGGCGTGGACGACATCCGCGAGACGGTCTCGAAGATGACGGGCGTGCCCCTCACGCGCCTCGAGAAGGCCGAGGCCGAGCGGCTGCTGCAGATGGAGGACGAGCTGGGTCGCGCGGTCATCCACCAGGACGACGCCATCAAGGCCATCGCGCGCTCGGTGCGACGCTCGCGCTCGGGCCTCAAGGACCCGCGCCGCCCGATGGGCTCGTTCGTGTTCCTCGGACCGTCTGGCGTGGGCAAGACCTACCTGGCGAAGGCGCTGGCTAAGTTCATGTTCGGCAACCAGGACGCGGTCATCGCGATCGACATGAGCGAGTACATGGAGAAGCACAACGCCTCGCGGCTGGTGGGTGCTCCTCCGGGCTACGTCGGCTACGAGGAGGGCGGCCAGCTCACCGAGAAGGTGCGCCGGCGACCCTACTCCGTGGTGCTGCTCGACGAGATCGAGAAGGCCCACCCGGACGTGTTCAACATGCTGCTGCAGATCATGGAGGAAGGGCGCCTGACCGACTCGTTCGGACGCCACATCGACTTCCGCAACACGATCCTGATCATGACCAGCAACATTGGCTCGCACCTCCTGACCTCGGGCGGCGGACTCGGCTTCGCCAAGGCCGACGCTCAGGCCGACGAGACGCACAAGACCAAGAAACTGCGCGAGGACGTGCTGGCCGAGGTGCAGCGCCAGTTCCGTCCCGAGTTCCTGAACCGGGTGGACGAGCTGGTCGTATTCAACCAGCTCACCGAGAGCGACCTGCGACGCATCGTGGATCTGCAGCTCAAGGAGGTCCTCGAGCGCATCCGCACGCGCGGCATTACCGTCGTGCTGGATGACAAGGCGGTGCTGTTCCTCATCAAGAAGGGCTTCAACACCGACTACGGCGCGCGCCCGCTGCGCCGTGCGATCGAGCGCTACGTCGAGGATCCGCTGGCTGAAGAGGTGCTCCGCCTCGGCGACAGCGTCCAGTCCACGATCTATGTCACCGCCGTGGGAGACGCGGCCAAGGCCGAGAGCTTGACCTTCACGCGCGAGAAGCCCGAAGAGGCTCAGCCGGTCGCGGCGACGGCCTCGGCCGGGCAGTAGAGCCGTGCACTAGAGTGGAGGGGAAATGCCCCCTCCCATGATGGACGCCGACGAGCACGAGGCCACTCTGCGGGCGGGCTTTCAGCTGTTCGACGCCGGCCGCTATCTGGCGGCCCACGAGCTGTTCGAGGAGCTGTGGGAGGAGACCGAGGGAGCGGAGGCCGACTTCTTCAAGGGGCTTGTGCAAGCGGCCATTGCGCTGCACCACTTCGAGTCCGGGAATCTGGAAGGCGCCAGCAAGCTCTACAGCGGCCACCGACGCTGCCTCTCGGCCTACCTGCCGGTACACGCCGGCCTCGACGTCGAGCGCTTCCTGACCGACATGCAGGGCTTCCTCCGACCCGTGCTCGAACGCCGCGCGGGCGAGCCCGTGCCCTTCGAGCGGGACGGCCGCCCGCGCGTTCGTCTGCGGGAAGAGCACGAAACCGACCCCGGTTGAAAGCGGTCCAGGGGCTGTGAAACCTCCCCTGCACCTGACACCTGGCCAGTCGGGCTGGCCGGCCGAGCTGAACGAGATCCACCAACCTCCGGAGGAGCTGTGGTTGCGCGGGCGGGCCGAGATCCTCGCGCGGCTGCCACGCGTGGCGATCGTCGGCACGCGCTCGCCCAGCGCCTACGGCGAGCTCCAAGCCGCGCGCCTCGCGACCTCCATGGCTCTGCACGGCGTGAGCGTGGTGAGCGGCCTCGCGCGCGGCATCGACGAGATCGCGCATCGCTCAGCACTGGACGCCGGCGGGGCCACCGTAGCCGTGCTGGGCTCGGGCGTGGATCGCCCCTGGCCGGAGGGCGAGCTCGCGAGCCGCATGGAACAAGAGGGTTGCCTCCTCTCGGAGTTCCCTCCCGGCCAGGCTCCGCGCCGGCACCACTTCCCATGGCGCAACCGGCTCATCGCCGGCCTAGCGAGCGCCGTCGTGGTGGTCGAGGCGGCCTACGCCTCCGGCTCGCTGATCACCGCGCGCTGGGCCGTGGACCAGGGACGAGCGGTGTTCGCCATCCCCGGGCGCGTCGATCATCCGATGTCCCAGGGTTGCCATCGCCTGCTGCGCGAGGGAGCCGAGCTGCTCGAGTCGCCCTCCGACCTCCTCGCGAGTCTGGGATTCGAGTCCGCCGCTCCGCGCGAGCAACCCCGGCCATCCCACCCGCTACTCGAGGCCCTGCGCGGCGAAACGCTCGATGCCGACGAGCTGGCGCGGCGGCTCGGGAAGGGCACGGCCGAGACCCTCGTCGCCCTGGTCGAGCTGGAGCTCACCGGCGCGATCGCGCGCGGGCCCGGCGGGTTGTACCGGCTCAGCGTTCGCCGCTGATCACCGCACGGACGCGAACAGCGTCTCGAGCAAGAGCATCACCGCCGCGACTGCCGCGCAGGCGGCAACGAAAACGCGAAAGCGCCGGGGAATGCTGCGCAAAGCCGGGCCGTCCTCGCTCTCGGAGTAGAACGCGCCGAGCGCGCAGATCACGAGCGCGAGCACGAGGAAGAACCCGACGTGGGCGAGCAGGCTCACGCTGGCACCTCGCTCGACGCCGGTTCCTTGGCAGGCTCGGCCGCGGATGGAGCGGCCTCGAACCAGCGCTTCTCGGCCACCCCACAGACGTCGAGCATCGCGAGCACGTTGAGCAGCCCCGCCATGCAGGCGTAGAGCAGCCCGACATCGACCCAGCGCAGCTCGCCCGTGACACGCGGATGGCCGGCGAAGAACTCGAACAAGACGGACGGCGCACCCAGCAGGAACTGCCCCGACCAGTAGTAGAAGTGCCGTTCGCGCGAGAGGTTCGTGCCGGCGGCCAGCCCGGTGCCAACCACGAACAGCCCGGCGAGCAACACGAACACGAGCGTGCCGCGCAGCCGACGACCCTGGAGCCAGTGGCCCAGACCGGGCACGAGCCACGCGCAGGCAAGCAGCAACGCCGGGTTCCGCGCGGACGGCGACGGGGCTCGGACGGTGCGGGCGCAGAGGTGCACATGCGCGGCCACGAACAGGTTGAGCACGCCCGAGAGGGATGTGAGGTAGCCGCCGAGCAGCATGGCTCCAGGGAACGGCATGGGCTCGCTCGCGCCGAAGCCGCTGGACTTCAGGTGCAGCAGCAGCGCGCCGAGATTGCCGGCCTCGGGCGTGAGCAACGTCGCGAAGGGGCCGCGCAGCTCGGGGTCGAGGTACTCGAAGGTGCGCCCATCGGCCAGGAACCAACCCAGCGCGTAGAGACCCTCGATCAGTACGAGGACGAGCAACCCGAGGGCTGTGCGACCGACGTACAGGTGCCCCGCTCCCGGCAGGAACCAGGTCAGGAGCACGGCCACGTTCGGGTCCCCTCTGCGCTCGTTGGAGCTCGTAGGCACCATTGGGAGCGCGAGATCCTACGCACCGTCGGGGCGCTCGACGAGCGTGCCCACGCTATCCTCCTCGCGCCGCATGCCCGAGCCGCACGAACTCCTGCTGCGCGTCCGCTACTCGGAGACCGACCAGATGCGGATCGTGCACCACGCGAGCTACCTCATCTACATGGAGGAGGGTCGCACCGCGCTGATGCGCGCGCTGGGGTTTCCCTACGAGGGCGTCGAGCGAAGCGGGTTCGCCATGGCGGTACGCAAGGTCGATCTGCGCTATCGAGTCGCGGCGCGCTACGGCGACCAGATCGTGGTGCGCACGTGGGTCGAGCGCTTCCGGGGCGCATCGATCCAGTATCGCTGCGAGATCGCGCGCGAGTCCGACCAGGAGGTCGTGGCGACGGGCTCGGCCGAGGTGGCCTGCCTGCGGCTCGAGGACTTTGCGCCCACGCCCCTGCCGGAGGACATCCGCGCGGCCCTGGAGCGGTACCTCGCGGGGTGAGTGCGCTCAGGCGCCCTTCTGGAAGTCGTCACCCAGTTCGTCACCCTCCTCGGCCCACTCCTCGAATCCGAGGTCGGCCAGCACCGCGGGCAGCACAGGAGGGAGGCTGTCGAGGAGCCGATCGCGACAGCTCGGGCAGGTGCGCCCGTCGGGTAGCTGATTCAATCTGGGCCGTGGCCCGGTGGCCTGGCCACAAGCGATGCAAACCGGCTCGCGGGGCATGGACATCTTTTCGGGTCCGGAAGCCGCCCCGCTTGAGTCCGCCGAGAGCGCGGACCGATAGGCGTCCTGTTCCCGGCAGATTCCTCTGCCGGAGGATGGATTCCAGGGCCCCAGAGCGTATCCTCATGGGTGCCGGAAGCAGGCCGCCCAGCGCGGCCTTTCTTTGGGCCTGAAAGCGCACTGAATCAGTGCTGATTCCCCGATGCTGCAGCTGACCAAGAGAACCGAGTACGGGCTGATCGCCCTCACCCACCTCGCCTTGCGGGCGGGCTCGGTCACCAGCGTGCGCGAGATCTGCGAGCACTACCCCGTGCCTCGGCGCCTCGTGGCCGAGGTCCTGAAGGAACTTTGCCACGCCCAGCTGGTCGAGTCCCACCGCGGCTCGGCCGGCGGCTACTCGCTCGCGCGCGCGCCCGATGCAATCAGCGTGGGCGAGGTGGTCGGCACGCTCGAAGGGCACCCCTCGCTCACGAGCTGCTCGTCCATGGGGCTGTACGTCGGCCACGCCTGCGGCGTGGAGCACGTGTGTCCGATCCGCAGCCCAATCGAGACGCTGCGCCTCGAGCTGTGGCGCATGCTCGCGCGCACGAGCCTGCGCGATCTGGCCGCACATCCGAAGACGGTTCCCAGTGCCGCACCCGCCCTCCTCCAGCAACGAAGCGCCCGGTCATGAACACGGCCCTCAAGCTGCCCATCTACCTCGACTACCAGGCCACGACGCCGGTGGATCCGCGCGTGCTCGAGGCCATGCTGCCGTACTTCCGCGAGAACTTCGGCAACGCGGCCAGTCGTTCGCACGCCTTCGGATGGAGGGCCGAGGAAGCGGTGGAGAACGCGCGCGAGCAGGTGGCCGCCGCCATCGGCGCGACCGGCAAAGAGATCATCTTCACCTCCGGCTCGACCGAAGCCATCAACCTCGCCCTGAAGGGCGTGGCCGAGATGTACGCGTCCAAGGGCAAGCACCTCGTCACGAGCCTGGCCGAGCACAAGGCCGTGCTGGACACGTGCAAGCACCTCGAGAAGCTCGGCTGCGAGGTGACCTACTTGAAGCCCGACAAGAGCGCGCGCATCTCGCCCGAGCAAGTGCGCGCGGCCATCCGCCCCGACACGGTGCTGGTGGCGCTGATGTGGGCCAACAACGAGGTCGGCACGCTCAATCCGATCCGCGAGATCGGCGCGGTCTGCCGCGAGAAGGGCACCTTGCTCTTCAGCGACGCAACCCAGGCCGTGGGCAAGGTGTCGGTGGATGTCGAGCGCGACCACGTCGATCTCTTGTGCCTGTCCGCGCACAAGCTCTACGGCCCGAAGGGCGTGGGCGCGCTCTACGTGCGCCGCAAGAACCCGCGCGTGCGCCTGGCGGCCCAGATCGACGGCGGCGGACACGAGCGCGGTATGCGCTCGGGCACGCTGAACGTCCCCGGGATCGTTGGACTCGGGCAGGCCTGCGAGCTGGCGCGCACCGAGCTGGCCGAGGAGAGCGCGCGCTGCCGCGCCTTGCGCGACCACCTGCAGCAGCGCATCGAGAAAGAGCTCGGCTTCGTCGAGCTCAACGGCCACCCCAGCGAGCGTCTGCCCGGGAATCTGAACCTTTCCTTCCACTTCGTGGAGGGCGAATCCCTGATCATGGGCATCAGCGACGTGGCGGTGTCCTCGGGCTCGGCCTGCACCTCGGCCAGCCTCGAGCCCAGCCACGTGCTGCGCGCGATGGACGTGGGCGAGGACCTGGCCCACAGCTCGATCCGCTTCGGCATCGGCCGCTTCACGACGCGCGAAGAAGTGGATTACGCCGCCGAAGCGGTGGTGAAAGCCGTGCGTCGCCTGCGCGAAATGTCCCCGCTCTACGAGCTCGCCCAGGAGGGCGTGGACCTCAAGACCATCCAGTGGCAAGGAAACCACTAAGGAAAAAACATGGCCTACAGCGACAAGGTTCTCGATCACTACAACAACCCGCGCAACGTCGGAGCGCTCGACAAGACGAGCCCGAGAGTGGGCACCGGAGTCGTCGGCGCGCCCGAGTGCGGCGACGTCATGAAGCTGCAGATCGAGGTCGAGGGCGATCGAATCGTCGATGCCAAGTTCAAGACTTTCGGCTGCGGCTCGGCCATCGCCAGCTCCTCGCTCGCCACCGAGTGGCTGAAGGGCCGCACCCTGAACGAGGCCGCGACCATCCGCAACACGGCGATCGTCGAGGAGCTCTCGCTCCCGCCGGTCAAGATCCACTGCAGCGTACTGGCCGAGGACGCCATCAAGGCGGCCATCGCCGACTACAAGCAGAAGCAAGCCGAAGACGAAGCCCCGCACCCGACCGCCCGCCGAGCCTAGCCGCGCAAAGAAACAAGGAGACATCCCGACGTGATCAGCCTCACCGAACGCGCCATCAAGGAACTGCGCCGCATCGTCAACGATCAGAAGCTGCCCGAGAACACCGTCCTGCGGGTCGGGGTCAAGGGCGGCGGCTGCTCCGGGTTCAGCTACAGCCTCGGCTTCGACGACACCGTGCACGAAGACGACCAGATCGGCGAGGCCGAGGGCTTCCGAGTCGTGTGCGACCCGAAGAGCTTCCTGTACCTCTCGGGAACGCAGGTGGACTTCGAAGAGAGCCTGATGGGCCGCGGCTTCAAGTTCGGGAACCCGAATGCCTCGAAGACCTGCGGCTGCGGCGAGTCCTTCACCGTCTGAGCACGCGGCGCGATGACCACGTTGTCGCCCGCCATGGAGGCCTGCCCCGCGTGCGGCGCGAGCCCGGGCTCGCCGCTCCTGTGCGAGCGCTGCGGCGAGCTGCTCGAGCCGCGCACCCCGCCCACGCCATTCGCCGTGCTCGGGCTCGAGCCGGCCTACGTCATCGACCAAGCTGCCGTGAAGAAGCGCCTCTTCGCGCTGTCGCGCGGGCTGCACCCGGACTTCCACGCCACGGCCGACGAAGAGACGCGCCGCCTGGCCGGGGACAACACCGCGGCCCTCAACGCGGCCTACCAGCTGGTGGTGGACGACTCTCGCCGCGCCGACTGGCTGGTGCGCGCGCTCGGCGGCCCGCGCGAGGACGAGGAGCGCACGCTACAGGGCGCCTTCCTGCAAGAAGTCCTGGAATGGAACGAGGCCATCGAGGAGGCCCGCGCAGCAGGCCCGGGCTCACCCGCCCACGCCGCGCTCGCAGCGCTGACCGAAGTGCTGCGCGGCGCGCGGGCCC
>JABFRZ010000196.1 GCA_013140785.1 Planctomycetota bacterium
GCGCAGGAGCGCGTACTCGGTCTTGCGCTTCTTGACCGAGCCCGCAGGCGCGATGCCGCTGCGCGTGACGAGCCCGCCGAGCTTCCTGCGATCGAGCAACACGGGCAAGCCCCGCAGGACGCGGTCGGCCGGAGGCACCCACAGGGAGAGCGAGCGCTCGGCCAGCAACGCGCGCGGCTTCAGGCGCACGCACAGCTCCTCGAGGTTCTCCTCGTTGCGCGGGCGGAAGGTGAGCGTACGCTCCTTGCCGTCCACGTAGCGCTTGGCCACGACCGCCTCCTCGGCGCCGTCGGCGAAACGCACCGTGAAGACCGAGGTGATCGAGACCCCGGGCTTCCAGCGCGCATAGTCCCAACGCGCGCCGGTCAGCGCGGGCGTATCAGGACGCCGAAGGTGCGCATCGGCCAGCTCGACCAGCTCCGCCTCGCTCGGCGGCCGCAGGTGGGTCTCGCCGGCCTGCCCCGGCAGGGAGGGATCGCGGTCGCGCTCGCGCAGGCCCATCGTGGGCGGAAGTGTACGCGCCTGGGCCGGACGGCCGCGCCTACTTGCGCGCGGCCAGGATGGCCCGCAGCAGTCCTTCCGGGATCTTCGCCGGCACGGGCGCGGCGTCGCGCAAAGCAGCGACGCTGAGGCTCATCGTCTTCCGGTAGGAGTCGAGGTAGGCGGTGCAGTCCGAGCAGATCGCGAGGTGGCGCTCGAAGATCGCGCGCCGCTCGGGCGCCAGCTCGCCGTCGATGTACTCGTTCAGGAAGCCGACGAAGTCCCGGCAGGAGATCTCGCGCGCGAGGCGCATCAGCTCGCCGCACGGAACGCACTCGGCCGCGTGCCTGTCCACCTCGGCCTGCGGGCCGGGCTCGAGCGAGCCGTGGAAGTAGTCGTGGAGCTGGCTCCGGTAGTCGTCGCAGGTCACAGCTCGGCTCTTTCTTGGCATTTCGAGGCTGCGTATGCCGAGGGCGCTCTGGCGGGTCGTCGAAATCGCTCTCTGATGACCTGGTCCATGGCGTCGCGCTGGGCGTGATTCTGGCTCGGATGCGCGGGAACGCCAAGAGTTTCGGGCGCCGCCTGGGCGCAAGCACGAGGAAACGCTGCCTCGTCCCGCACATCGAAGGCGCCGCGCACGAGCCCAGACCGGCGCCGCCGTCCCTGCACCCTAGCCCAGAACGCCCATGAAAGCCGTTTCCGTGTTCCCCGGCCGCCGCGAGGTCCGCCTGACCGACGAGCCGGAGCCCGAGCTGCGCTCCCCCACCGACGTCAAGTTGCGCATGCTCGAGGTCGGCATCTGCGGCACCGACAAGGAGATCGCCGCCTGTCAGTACGGGACGCCGCCGCACGGCCACGAGAACCTGGTGATCGGGCACGAGTCGCTGGGCGAGGTGGTGGCACTCGGCAAGTCGGTCAAGGATCTGAAGCTCGGCGACCTGGTGGTGCCGATGGTGCGCCGCCCTTGCCGGCGCGAGGACTGCCTCGCGTGTCGCTCGGATCGTCAGGACTACTGCTACTCGGGCGAGTTCGTCGAGCGTGGCATCAAGGAGATGGGCGGCTTCATGACCGAGTACGTGGTCGATGACGCGCGCTACATGGTCAAGGTGCCGAAGTCCCTGCGCGACGTGGCCGTCTTGGTCGAGCCCCTGACGATCGCCGAGAAGGCGCTCGCGCAGGTGGCCGTGATCCAGCAACGCCTGCCCTGGGCCTGTCCGATCGAACGCGGCAGCGAGCGTCACACCTGCCACAGGGCGCTCGTGATCGGCGCCGGCCCGGTCGGCCTGCTCGGCGCCATGACCCTGCGCAACGCCGGCTTCGAGGTCACGATGTACTCGAAGACGCCCGCGCCCAACGACCGCGCCGCGCTGGTCGAGGCCATCGGCGGGCGCTACGTCTCCTCGCAGCAGCACACGGTCGAGCAACTGAGCGAGCTCGTCGGGCAAATCGACCTCGTGTACGAGGCCGTCGGCGCCTCGCAGATCGCCTTCGACGTCTTGCGCGCGCTGGGCACGAACGGGATCTTCGTGTTCACGGGCGTGCCCGCCCGCAAGGGACCGATCCAGATGGACAGCGACCTGCTCATGCGCAACATCGTGCTCAAGAACCAGGTCGTGCTCGGCAGCGTCAACGCCGGGCGCGAGGACTTCGAGAGCGCGATCCGCGACCTGGGCGCGTTCCGGAAGCGCTGGCCCGAGGCGCTCGGCGCCATGATCAGCGGGCGCTACCCGATGAGCGCGGCCACCTCGCTCCTGAACGGACGCGAAGGCATCAAGAACGTACTCGCCATCAACAGAGGAAAATGAACCCGATCACGGAAGAGCGTCTCCTCGACCCGCGCCTCGAGTGGCTGGAGGCCGACGGCCTGGGTGGCTTCGCCATGGGCACGGTCAGCGGCATCCGCACGCGGCGCTACCACGGTCTCCTGTGCGCCGCGCGCACGCCGCCGACCGGGCGCGTCATGCTCGTGAACGCGGTCGAGGCCTGGGTCGATCTCGGCGCGGGCCCGCGCGCGCTTTCCTCGCACCGCTACCTGCCGGCCGTGACGCACCCGGACGGCGCTGGGCGCCTCGTGAGCTTCACGACCGAGCCCTTCCCGAGCTGGACCTACGAGCTCGAGGACGGCGTGCGCATCGTGCACGAGCTGTTCGTCCCGCGCGACCGGGCCGAGGTCGTGCTCGTGTGGCGGCTCGTCGGCGCGCCGGCGCAGGCGCGAATCACGCTGCGTCCCCTGCTCTCGCTGCGCGACGTACACGCGCTGCGACGCGAGAGCGCCGGGCTCGCGCTGGACAGCCACGTCGCTGGCTCCGTCGTGTCCTGGCAGCCCGACGCGGCCCTCCCGGCCGTGAACGCGCGCTCGAACGCGCTCTATCACGCGGAGCCCGTTTGGTTCCGCGACTTCCTCTACGAAGAAGAGCGCGCCCGCGGCTACGACCACGTCGAGGACCTGGTTTCTCCTGGCTTCTTCCAGCACGACCTCGGGAATGGGGATGCGTGCCTGGTCCTTGCCGCCGGAGCCGAGGGTCCCTATTCCGCCGCGCAGCCGGTCGGCGAGCTGGTGCACGAGCTGCGCGCGCGCGAGCTCGCGCGCCGCGCCGCGCTGGCGCCGCTCGAACGCTCGGCCGAGGCGTACTTGGTGCTGCGCGGCAAGGGCAGGTCGATCATCGCCGGCTACCCGTGGTTCGCCGACTGGGGCCGCGACACGTTCCTCGCGTTGC
>JABFRZ010000220.1 GCA_013140785.1 Planctomycetota bacterium
CGCAACACCCCGTGCACCTCTACGCCAACCCGGGCACCTTCACCGTCACGCTCGACGTAACCGGACCCGGCGGCGCGGACGCCGAGACCCAGACCAACCTCGTCGTGGTGAATGTCGCGCCGACGGGCCGGACCCTGCTGCCGGTGGCGGACTCGAGCGTGAACCAGGCCCGGCCGAACGCGAACGCCGGAAGCTCCACAGGCCTGCTCGTGCGTTCAGTTGCTGGAGGCTCATTCCGCAGCTACCTGCGCTTTGATCTCTCCGGCTCGAGCGGCCCGGTGACCTCGGCCAAGCTGCGGTTCTTCTGTACAGACGGGAGCAACGTCGGCGGCCTGCTCTTCCGGAGCCCCAGCACGTGGGCCGAGAACACCATCACCTGGAACAACAAGCCCGCAGCCGCAGGCGCCCAGATCGGCGCGCTCGGAGCGGTCAGGACCGGTACCTGGGTCGAGGTCGATGTCACCTCCGTCCTCAGCGCGTCGTCGGGCCCGGTCAGCTTCCTCCTGACGAGCACCTCCTCGAACACGGCGCTCTACTCCAGCCGCGAAAGCACCCGGCCGCCGCAGCTCGTGATCACGACCGGCCTGCCCTAGCCGTCGGCTAGTGGTGTGCGTCACGCAGATGAGCCTTTATCCCGAGGTCGTCTGCGTTCGCCCAAGGCGCGCCGACGACGCGACTTCGATGCAAGTCTAGGGAGGAGGCGCAACGCCGCGGCGGGCGCAGACGGCCCGGGATAAGGGCTCGTATGCGTGACTCACACCACTAGCAGCCTGTCGGAATAGTCCCGTCGCGAGGCAAAGCGCTCTGCGGCGAGGCAAGGAGCGCGACGGAAAGACAGCGGAGGTGGCCTCCATGGCCACCGAGCATGGCTTTCCTAGCGCGACGCTGCATCGGCGCAGAGCGCGAAGCCGCAGCAGGGACTACTCCGACAGGCTGCTAGCGCTAGCCGATCCGGTGCGCGTCAGCGCGGGCGCGCGGGCAGGAGCCACGCGGTGAAGAGGGCGGCCGCGCCCGCGCCCGCGAGCTGCGCCAACAGGAAGAGTGGCGTGTCGGCGGGGCGGATGCCGGAGAACGTGTCCGTGGCGCTGCGCGCCAGGGTCACGGCCGGGTTGGCGAACGAAGTCGAGGCCGTGAACCAATAGGCGGCCGTGATGTAGGCCGCGACGGCGAGCGGCAGGGCCTCGCGACGCGCGCTCGCGACACAGCGCAGGACCAGCACGAGACCGAAGGTCGCGACCAGCTCGCTGAAGCACTGGGCCGCACCCGAGCGCGCCTTGTGCGAGGCCGTGAAGAGCGGACAGCCGAACATCGCGTGGGCGGCGGCGACGCCAGCGAACGCGCCGCCGAACTGAGCCGCGAGGTAGCCGGGCACCGTTCGCCACGCGAGCTCTCCCGCGCGAGCCGCTGCGAGCGTCACGAGCGGGTTGAAGTGCGCGCCCGAGACGGCTCCGAACGCGAGGATCAGCACGAACAGCGCGGCCCCCGTGGCGATGGAGTTGGCGAGCAGCGCGAGCGCCTCGTTTCCGCCGCTCAGGCCCTCGCCCATGATCCCCGAGCCGACCAGCGCGGCCAGCAGGAAGGCCGTGCCGACGAATTCGGCCGCGAGCCTGCGAGTCGGGCTCGCGTTCACCAGGCCTCCGGGCCGCGGGCGCGCTTGGCACGCGCGACGCCGCGCTGCCAGTCACGCCGCCCGTCCGCGCGGTGCGCGGTCTCGTCGGCGAGCGCGCCGAACGGTGCCGGCAGCCCGTGCGGCGGCAACAGGTCGGCGATGGAAGGCACGAGGAGCAAGTGGATAGCTGTCCGGTTCAGCGCGGCAGGAACCACACGTTGCGATAGCGCACCGGGTTACCGTGGTCCTGCAGGAGCAGCGGGCCGAGCGGCGCCTCGTCGCTTCCGCCAGCAGTCGGGCCGTCCACCTCGATGTCGTCGTGGATGCAGAGGCCGTTGTGCCACACGCTCAAGCGCGCACGCGCGCTCTTCTTGCCCGCCTGGTCGAAGCGCGGCGCGCGGAACTCGATGTCGTAGGTCTGCCAGCGCTCGGGCGCGCGGCTCGCGTTCACGGCGGCCACGCGCTTGCCATAGATCGCGCCACAGTCGCCGAGGCCGGGTTCGAGGCCATACGAGTCGAGCACTTGAACCTCGTAGCGACCCTGCAGGTACACGCCGCTGTTGCCGCGCGCCTGACCGGTGGCGTCGGGCATCGCCGGCGTCTGGAACTCGACGTGATAGAGGCCGTCGCCGAAGGTGTCCTTCGTGACGAGGTCGCCGGTGCCGGCCACGACCTCCATCGAGTCGCCGACGAGCTTCCAGGCCGCCTCCTTGCCATCGCGTTGAGCCCAGGCCGCGAGCTCACGCGCGACAGGGAGCGAGCGGCTGGACTGCGCCGCGAAGAGGACGCGCGCGCCCTCCGGCGCCGGCGCGGGATGGTCCGGGCCCTCGAGCGCCCAGGCGATGCCGTCCAGGAGATGGCGCTGGAAGCGCGCGTCGCGCCAGACCTCCTCGCGGTGCCCGAGTGCCGTGTAGAACACGCGCCCCTCGCCCCAGTCGCGCGTCCAGGCGAGCGCATAGTCGCCGTCGGCGCGCTTCCCGAGGGTCGCGTCCACCGAGGCCAGGTCGAGCGAGAGGAGCACGTGCACCGGGTGGCGGCGGAAGTTCTTGAACTGGTAGATCTCGTCGGTGATGGCGAAGGAGCGCTCGATGCCGGTCGCGGCCGGGTGCGAGGCGTCCTCGACACGGACCGTGATCTCCTCGTGCCACGGATGACCGTCGAACGTGCCGCCGAGCATGTCCGCGTAGGGCGCGAACTCGTAGAGCGTGTCGGTCGCGCAGTGGATGCCGGCGAAGGCGCCGCCGCGCGCGACCCACTGCATCAAGGCCTCGCGGTCCGCGCGCGCGAGCGGGAGCTCGCCGGTGGTCAGGAACACCACTGCGTCGGTGCGCGCGAGCTTCTCGGCGCCGAGATCGGCGCAGTCTTGCGAGCAGGTCACCTCGAAGCGGCCCGAAGCGGTCTGAGTGAAGATCTGCTCGGCGGGCGCGAGCTTGCCCGGCTCGGGCCGCTTCACCACGTCGTGCACGAAGCCGGCCGAGTGCGTGAAGAACAAGACGCGCGGGAGTTCGAGCGCGTGCGCGTAACCGAGATCGGAGGCCCCTTCCTGGAGCACGAGAGCAGCGAAGAGCAGCGGGATCATGGTGCGGAG
>JABFRZ010000465.1 GCA_013140785.1 Planctomycetota bacterium
GAACACCGTCCGGCGCAGCACCCGCGGCACCGTGCGGTCGGCGAGCCAGCCCACAAGGACCGAGGAGGCGCGGCGCAGGGCCCTCACGCGAGCGCGCGGCCGGACGGCGCGACGGTGGACGAGCGGAACTGTGTGCGCGGGCGCATTCGAGCGCTGCATTCGTAACCTGCGCCGGCACGGCGTCCAACCGCCGAGCGGGCTTCTTGCGCCACCGAGCGAGCACGGGCGAGCGCGTTGACACCCCGCGCCCATCCGCGTACAAGGTCGCCCCTCTTCACGTCGCCCTCCGACGGGGAAAGGCCAGCAGAAGGCCCCAGCAGAAGGCCCCAGCAGAAGGCCATGGCCAAAGTCGGCACCATCGTGATCCTCGCCGCGGGAGCGGGCACGCGCTTCCTCTCCGCACGGCCGAAGGTCTGCCAGCCGCTGTGCGGCCGCACCCTGCTGGGCTGGGTACTCGAGCAGGCTCGCGCGCTCGAGCCGCAGCGCATCGTGCTGGTGGTCGGCCATGGTGCGGACGAGGTGCGCGCCGCGGCCGAGGCCGAAGGGCGCGCGCTCGGGCTCCTGGAGCGGCTGCGCTTCGTGCTGCAGGCCGAGCGCAAGGGCACGGGCCACGCCGTGCTGCAAGCCCTGCCCGAGTTCGGGCAGGGCGATCCGGTCGTGGTGTTGTACGGCGACATGCCGCTGCTCACGAACGCCAGCCTCGAGGCCCTGTGCGCGGCGCGGGCGCGCGCTGCCATGCTCACGGCACGCGTGCACAAGCCACGCGGCTTCGGGCGCATCGTGCGTGTGGCCGGGCGCTTCGCACGCGTGGTGGAGGAAAAGGACTGCACGCGCGAAGAGAAGGAGATCCGCGAGGTCAACCTGGGCGTGTACGCCTTCGCGCGCGCGGACCTCGAGCGCTTTCTGCCAGGCCTCACGGCCGAAAACGCGCAGCGCGAGTACTATCTCACCGATGTGCCGGCCCTGGTGCTCTCCGACGGGGGCACGGTCGAGGCTCTGGAACTCGAGGACGAGCGCGAGGCCATCGGTGTCAACACCATCGAGCACCTGTCCGAGGCACGCAGCGAGCTGCAGCGCCGCATCCTGGCCGCGCACATGGGCCGCGGGGTGTACGTCGAGGACCCGGCCACGACCTTCATCGACCACGGCGTCGAGATCGGAGCCGGGGCACGCATCCTGCCCTGCACCGTGATCCGCGCGGGCGTCAGGGTCGGCAAGGGCTGCGAGGTCGGGCCCTTCACGCACCTACGCGCGGGCACGGTGCTCGAAGACGGCGCCGAGGTCGGCAACTTCACCGAGGCCAAGAACGCCCGCATCGGCGAGCACACCAAGGCCAAGCACCTTTCCTACCTCGGCGACGTGACCATCGGCGCCCATGCCAACATCGGGGCCGGCACGATCGTGGCCAACTACGACGGCCAGAAGAAGCACCCCACGGTGATCGGCGAGCGCGCCTTCGTGGGCAGTGGTTCGGTCTTGATCGCACCCTGCAAGGTGGGCGCGGGCGCTCTGACGGGCGGCGGCGCGGTGGTGACGCGCAACTCCGAGATTCCCCCGGGCGAAGCCTGGGTCGGGGTTCCCGCTCGTCCGCTGATTCGCAAGCGGAACGAGAGCGGCGCCGGCGGGACGCCGCCGGCCAGGAAGGGAACGGAATGAGACCGGATCGATTCCACGGCGAGGATGGAGGCGCCAGCGTGCCCAGCTACAACGACACGATCCGTTTGATCTCCGGCACCGCGCATCCCGTCTTGGCCCAAGCCGTGGCGCGCGAACTCGGCATCCCGCTGTGCGACGCGCACGTGGGGCGCTTCCCGGACGGCGAGATCGACATCAAGATCAACGACGACGTGCGCGGCACGGATTGCTTCGTGCTGCAGCCGCTCTCGCCGCCCGTCAACGAGAACTGGGTCGAGCTCCTGCTCCTGCTCGACTGTCTCAAGCGCGCTTCGGCCGGGCGGGTGACGGCGGTCATGCCCTACTACGGCTACGCGCGCAAGGACCGCAAGGACGAGGGGCGCGTCCCGATCAGCGCCAAGGTCGTCGCCAACACCATCACGCGCTGCGGCGCGGACCGCGTGTTGACGATCGACATGCACGCGGCCCAGATCCAGGGCTTCTACGACATCCCGGTGGATCACCTGTACGCCAAGCCCGTGCTGCTCAAGGCCGTGCAGGCGATGAAGATCGCCGACCCGGTCGTGGTCACGCCCGACGTGGGCGGTATCAAGATGGCGCGCGCCTACGCCAAGGCGCTGGCGGCGGATCTCGCCATCGTTGACAAGCGTCGCGTGTCGGGCTCGGAGATCGCCGTCGAGCACCTGATCGGCGAAGTCGAGGGGCGTAACGTCCTCATCGTGGACGACATGATCTCGACCGGGGGCTCGATCGCGGGGGCGGCCACGATCGTGCGCGCGCACGGGGCCAAGACCATCGTCCTGGCCGTGACCCACGCTGTCCTGTGCGGGCCGGCGGTCGAGCGGCTGGATGCCTGCCCGGCCGACACGATCCTCGCGACCGACACGATCCCGCGCCGCACCAAGGCCCCGCGCCAGCTCCAGACGGTTTCGGTGGCGCCCCTCCTGGCGCGCGCCATTCGCAACCTGCACGACTCCCGCTCCCTGAGCATCCTGTTCGAGACGCTGGAGGACTAGCGGTGTGAGTCACGCATACGAGCCTTTATCCCGGGCCGTCTGCGCCCGCCGCGGCGTTGCGCCTCCTCCCTAGACTTGCATCGAAGTCGCGTCGTCGGCGCGCCTTGCGGCGAACGCAGACGACTTCGGGAAAAAGGCTCATCTGCGTGACTCACACCACTAGCTCGGTCGGGCGAGCTTCGTGTCGCGCCTGGTCCCCCGAGCCGGGGGCCGAGGTCGTGGCCCCCCGTTGGGGAAGCGTCGCCTGGGTTCTTCGCGCGCGGCTCGGTCCGAGCTAGACTCCCCGGCCCAAAAAAGGATCCAGCCATGACTGCCAACCTCAAGACCACCCTGCGAGTCCGCCTCGGTTCGCGCCCGTCGCGCCTCCTGCGCCGCCAGGGACTCATCCCCGTCAGCCTGCATGGCGAGGGCAAGGAAGCGCTCCTCCTCACCATCGACGAGCACGAGTTCCTGACCGCGCGGCGCCGGCACGAGCACGTGTTCATGCTGGACATGGAGGGCGGTCGCAGCGACAGCGTGATGGTGCGCGAGCTGCAGTGGGATCCGCTGGGCGAGGCCATCGTGCACGTCGAGTTCCGGCGCGTGGACCTGACGCGCGAGACGGAGGCGCAAGTGCCGCTGGAGTTCGTGGGGCACCCGAAGGGCGGCGTGCTGAACCACCTGGTCGCACTCGTCACGGTGGCGGCGATCCCGTCCAAGATTCCCGACTCGATCGAGGTCAAGGTCGATGCCATGGAGCTCGGCCACCCGCTCTTCGCGCGCGATCTCAAGCTGCCCGAAGGGGTCCGCCTCGTGACCCCCGGCAACGTCTCGATCGCCGTGGTCGTGATCGTGAAGGAAGAGGTCGCTGCTCCCGTCGCGGCTGCTGTCCCGGCCGAAGGCGAAACGGCTGCGGCCGCTGCGGCCCCTGGAGCGGCCGCGCCCGCGGCCGACAAGGCTGGAGCAACGCCCGGCAAGGGCGCAGCGCCCGCCAAACCGGCCGCGCCAGCCAAGGGCGGCGGCAAGAAGGACTAGACCTGCAGGGCCAGCAGGAAGTCCGCGCTCATGGCGTCGTCGCGCGCACCTCGCGGAACGGCCAGTGCGCACTTGCGCCGCGCGCGGCCGTCCATAAGATGCTGCGCCCCCCGAAGTCGCTTCGTGGGGCGGACCCCTTCGGCCGGAGGCTGGTGGCGTGAAGCTCGTGATCGGACTGGGCAACCCGGGACCGGAGTACGAGGGCACGCGCCACAACGCCGGCTTCGACGTGCTGGACTTTCTGGCACGACGCGAGGGCTTGCTCTTTGAGCCTGCGAGTTCACTCGAGCGCTACGGTGGGCCGTCGGCCTTCACCTGTGCGCGTCTGTTCGAAACGGACGCGCTGCTGGTCAAGCCGCAGACCTTCATGAATCGCTCGGGCGCCGTCGTGGCCCCGCTGCTCGCCTGGGCGGGCGCCGGGCCGGAGCAGTGCATGGTCGTCCTCGACGATCTCGACCTGCCCCTGGCCAGCCTGCGCATCCGCCCTCACGGCGGGAGCGGCGGGCACAACGGCTTGAAATCGATCCTCTCATCCCTGGGAACCGAGCTCTTCCCGCGCCTGCGGGTCGGGATCGGACGCTCCCAAACCGCCGCGGCGCGTCACGTGCTGGAACGGTTCGCCGACGAGGAACGCGAGGTGTTCGAGCGCGCGCTGGCGGAAGCCGCCGACGCGCTCTTCACCTGGCTCCGCGTGGGCGACATCGAGGCCTGCATGACGCGGTTCCACAGCCGCTGGAATCAGGGTGCCGGGCCGTGAGCGCGCTCACGACACGGGGCCCGCACGACACCTGCAAAGACAACGGAGAACGCATGTCACGGACCTACGAAATCATGTACTTGCTGGACAACAATGCCGTGCGGGCTGGCTGGAACGAAGCCAAGGCCGCTGCCACGGGTTTGGTCGTCAAGCACGGCGGCAAGGTGCTGTCGGCGCGTCGTTGGGACGAGCGCAAGCTCGCCTACCCGATCAAGCAGCGGCGGCGCGGGACGTACCTGCTCGCCTATTGCGAACTCGGACCGGACGGTATCGCGACCCTGCGGCGCGAGCTGGACCTGACCGAGAATGTGCTGCGCTACCTGATCCTGTCGGCCGAGGCCGTGCCGGCTCAGGAGCTGGAGCTGACCCTGGCCGAGTCCCAGGCTGGCTTCGTCGTGCCTCCGCCGCCGCCCGAGGACGTGCCGGATGTCGC
The DNA here is from genome assembly GCA_013140785.1 of Planctomycetota bacterium. Taxonomy (GTDB): domain Bacteria; phylum Planctomycetota; class UBA1135; order UBA1135; genus JABFRZ01. Next base: position 4,856 of record JABFRZ010000465.1, read on the forward strand.
TGAACGGGAAGCCCAGCGAGAAGAAGAGGGCGAGATGGAAGAGATCCCCGTCGGCGAATTGGCGGAAGAGGAGGCCTAGACCATGCGCAATGAACGCCACGATCGCGGTGACCGCTTCGAAGCGCCCACCTACGAGAAGGTCAAGGCCAAGGAGTCGGACCTCGACTACAAGAACGTCGAGCTGCTCAAGAAGTGCGTCGGCGGCCAGGGCCAGATGTTCTCGCGCCGACGTACCGGGCTCACGGCCCAGCGTCAGCGCTTGCTCAAGAACGCCATCAAGCGGGCGCGCCACATGGGGCTCCTGTCCTTCGTCGACTGAGGCCCGCAAGGAAAACCCCATGAAGAATCTGAACGTGTTGCTACGGGAGAACGTGGCGTCGCTCGGACACATCGGCGAAGTCGTGCGCGTGCGTCAAGGCTACGCCCGCAACTACCTGATCCCGCGCAAGTTGGCGGTGGACGCGACGCCCGAGAACGTGAAGGTGATGGAGCGCAGACGCGTGCGCGTCGAGGCCGAGGAAGTGGCCCGCGAGGCCCAGATCTCCGCGCGCATCGAGGCTCTCGGCAAGATCATGCTCTCCGTGATCGAGAAGGCCGACGCGAGCGGCACGCTCTACGGTTCGGTCGGTCCCGCGGTGATCGTGAAGCTCCTCGCTCGGGCCGGCGTCGTGGCCGAGGAGAAGGACATCCGTCTCGAGGAACCCATCAAGAGCGTGGGCACGCACGAGATCCCGATCCACATCTGGGGCGAGCACTACGCTGGCATCCAGATCGTGGTCGAGGCCGAGGCATCCTGAGCTTCCGCTTCGGGCCTCCCTGACGAAGCGCGCAGGGCGGGAAGTCCTGCGAACTTCTCGCCCTGCGCGCTATCCTGCCGCCCATGGCCGACGAGCGCTCGCCACGGACGCCTCCGCGCAACGAAGAGGCCGAGCGAGCCCTGCTCGGGGCGCTCCTCTTGGACGACGAGCGCGTGGCCGAGGTGGCCGATTTTCTGCGCCCTGACGACTTCTACGATCGCCGCCACGCGCTGGTGTTCGAGGGCATCCTGCGCCTCGCCGAGCGCAACACCCCGGTCAATTTCATCTCACTGGGCGAGACCCTGAAGGCCGCCGGGACCTTCGGCGAAGTGGGAGGAGCGGCGTACATGGTCCAGCTGGCTCAGGAGGTCACGTCCTCGGCTCATGCCGTGTACCACGCGCACATCGTGGCCGACACGGCCGCCCTGCGCGGCCTGATCCGCGAGGCCACCGAGATCATCAACCAGGCCTACGAGACGCGCCCCGACGGCGAGTCCGTGAAGCACGCCATGGACGAGAGCGAGCAGCGGATTTTCCAGCTCGCGCGCCGCGAGGCCGGCAAGGGCGCCGAGCCGATCGCCACGGCCATCAAGGAGACCTTCCGACGCATCGAGGCTTCGGCCCACCGCGAGGGTCTGACCGGCATGACCACGGGCTACGCCGACCTGGACCAGCTCCTGTGCGGCCTGAACGCCGGCGATCTGATCGTGCTGGCCGCGCGCCCGTCGATGGGCAAGACCGCGCTCGCGCTCAACATCATCGAGCACGCGGCCATGTCCAAACCCGAGTGGCTCGAGCGCACTCCCGTGCTGCTGTTCTTCACGCTGGAGATGGGACGCCAGTCGATCGTGTCGCGCATGCTGTGCTCGCGCGCGCGTGTGGAAGCCCACCGCTTGCGCACGGGGCGCATCCCCTCCGACGTGCTGCACGACCTCGCGGCCGTGGCCGACGAATTCTCGCGCACAGGCATCTACATCGACGATTCTTCGGCGCTCTCGATGATGTCGCTGCGCAGTCGCGCGCGGCGCCAGAAGGCGCGCACAGGGCTGGACCTGATCGTGGTGGACTACCTGCAGCTCCTGTCCTTCCCGAAGTCGGAGAGCCGCCAACAGGAGATCAGCAACATCTCGCGTTCCCTGAAGTCATTGGCGCGCGAGCTCGAGGTGCCCGTGGTCGCACTGGCCCAGCTCTCGCGCCAGGTCGAGCTGCGCGACCCGCCGCGGCCGCAGCTGGCCGACTTGCGCGAGTCGGGCTCGATCGAGCAGGACGCGGACGTGGTGCTGCTCCTCTACCGCCCCGAGTACTACCCGCAGCAGCGCGACGAGGAGAGCAAGGGCCTGGCCGAGGTCATCATCGCCAAGCAGCGCAACGGGCCGACCGGCCTCGTGCGGCTACAGTTCTTCGAGGCGACCATGCGCTTCGAGAACCGTGCGCCGTCCGCGACCGAAGTGCTGGCCTGAAGCAGGAGATGGTGGGAATCCGTCGAGGTCGCTGGCTGCTGGCGCGCGCCGCTTGCGCTCTGTTCGTCCTGGCGGGCGCGCGCGCGGGTCAGGAGGCTCCGGCCGGGCCGACGGCCAAGGGCCTGGAGGGTCCCCGGGACCGACCGCGTCCGATCGTGGTCGCCGTGCGCGTCGAAGGCAATCTGCGCTACACCGACGAGCAGCTGAGCGCGGCCTTCGGGCAGGAGCTGGGCCAGCCGCTGATCGCCGAGGCCGAGCTCCGGCGCGGGGTCGAGGTCTTGTTCGATACCTTCCATGTGCGCGCGCTGGTCGAGCTCGTGCCGCCGCGGGAAGACAGCGCGGAGGCCGAACTCCTGCTGAAGGTCGAAGAGCTGCCGGCGGACCTCGAGCTGCGCATCACCGGCAACGTCGAGAACGACGACGAAAAGGTGCGTGAATGGGCCGGGATCGGCGCGCGGGAAGAGCTGTACCTCTACCAGGCGCCCCGCATTCGCGCACGTCTGCTGCAGGGCTACCGCGAGGAGGGCTACCTCTTCGCCGAAGTGCGCGTGGTCGAGCGTCCGGGCGGCACTGATCCCGCCTCGGGCGCGCCCGTCGCGCCCGACGTGATCTTCGAGATCAAGGAAGGGCCCGAGGTCAAGGTGCGCGCCGTCGAGTTGCACGGCAACCGCCTGCTCCCGAACCGCGGTTTCTGGTTCCTGAAGCGCGGCCTCTCCAAGCTGGCCAAGGCCGAGCTGCGTCCGCCGCGCTTGTGGCGCTTCTTCGCGAAGGACTTCGTGCCGGAGACCCTCGACGCGGACGTGGTCGCCATGCGCCAGGTATACCGCGACCTCGGCTACCTCGACGCCGTGGTGGAGGTCGAGCGGCTAGAGTTCAGCGCGGACCGCGAATGGGTCACGATCCACGTCGCGATCGAGGAGGGGCCGCCGTACGTGGTCGAGTCGGTCGAGTTCCAGGCCATCGATCTGGAGCCCGACGAGTCGGTCCCGGGCGGCGTACGCGAGGGGCCGGAAGAGCTGGTGATCGACGAGCAGATCCTGCGCGCGAAGCTCGCGCTGCAGCCCGGCGAGGTCTTCCTGCAGCGCTCAGTGGAGGAGGACCATCGCGCGTTGAGGGAGCTGTACGGCGAGCGAGGGCACGTCGAGCATCCCTCGCTGGCGGTCTGGGAGAGCTTTCGTTTCCTGGAGCCCGAGCTCGTCTTCCGCTCCGAAGAGCCCAAGGTGCGCGTGATCTACCGCCTGGTGCAGGGGCAGCCGATCACGCTGCGCGAGATCCTGGTGCGCGGCAACGTGCACACCCAGGACCGCGTCATCCGGCGCCTGATGACGATCGAGCCGGGCCAGCGCGCCAATCCGCGCGAGATCGAGCGCTCACGCGCGAAGATCGAGTCCACGAACTTCTTCTCACCGGACCCCTTCCACCCCGACATCCTCCCGCCGCAGGTGCGCTACGTCGATACGGGCGAACTGGCCGTGAAGGACCTCGAGTTCCTGGTGGAGGAGGGCGGCGTCCTGGGCTTCGAGGTCAGCGGCGGGATCTCCACCACCAGCGGCGCCTTCGGCTCGATCCGCCTGCGCAAGGGCAACTTCGACCTCACGAACCTGCCGGCTTCCTTCGGCGGCACGATCGACGAGATCGCGCGGCTGGAGTCGTTCCACGGGGCCGGGCAACAGCTCCAGATCGAAGCTGCGCCGGGCACCGAGCTGACCCGTTATTCGGTCTCGTTCTTCGAGCCGGACATCCTGCAGTTGCACGAGGACTACATCGGGATGGGGCTGGACGCGCGCCGCTCGCGCCGCCGCTTCGAGTCCCACGTCGAGGAGCGCAGCGAGTACCGCCTGCGTCTGACGCGCCAGATGTCGGCCGACTCGAGTCTGTGGGTCCGCTACGGCATCGGCGGCGTGGATATCAAGGACGTCAACACCGGGGGCGAGCCCGGCCTCTCGACCCCGCTGGCCGTGCCCGCGGACCTCAAGGCGCAGGAGGGCGAGAGCGGCCTCGGCCACCTCGACTTCGGCTACCAGTTCAACACGGTGGACAGCCAGCTGCTCCCGCGTAACGGCGTGGACGTCAACTTCCAGGGCTCGTTCTACGACCGCGCCCTCGGCAGCGATTTCGAATTCGCACGCGCGCAGGTGCAGCTGGACTTCTACGACGAGTTCGACGAGGACCCCGACATCGTCTCCGACTACGTGCACGTCGGCTTCCTCTTGGGCGCGGGCGCGGCCTACGGCGACTCGGACGAGATCCCGTACTCCGAACGCCTGTTCTTCGGGGGCAATCAGGTGCGCGGCTTCGACTTCCGCGGCATCGGTCCGAACGAGAACGGCTTCCCGATCGGGGGCACGACGGCGTTCTACGGAACCCTGGAGTACCGCCGGCCGCTGGTGAAGAACGTCCAGCCGGGCTCCTACCGCGAGATCGAGGCCATCCAGGGCGGCGTGTTCCTCGACTTCGGTCTGCTCGACCCCGAGGAGTTCTCGCTCGACTTCGACGAGCTGCGCGTCTCGACCGGCATCTTGTTCGGGATCTCGTTCCCGGTGCCGCTGACCTTCAGCTTCGGCCTCCCCCTGCGCGATGGCCAGGGCGACGACAAGCAGGTGTTCGAGTTCACGATCGGGTTCTGAAGCGAGGAGCCGGTCGCAGCGCCTTGCGCGTCTCCCGGCTTCGAAGCCCGCGCACTTTCCGTGACGAGGGGTTTGACAGGCGGGGGGACGGAAGGCGTAGCATGCGCAGCGTCCATTCCGGGCCAGTTTCCGCGCCGTAGGAAAGCCGCGGGGTTCGCTTCGAGCCCTTTCGCCCGACCCGATGATCCAGCGCACCGCGTTCGAGCTCGCCGAGCTTTGCGGCGCCGTCCTCGAAGGAGACGGCGCGCGCGTCCTCGTGGGCCCAGCTTCTCTCGGGGAAGCCCGTGCCGACCAGATCAGTTTCGTGCGCAGCGCCCGCCGCTCGGATGAGTTCGAGAGCACACGTGCGGGCGCTGCGCACGAAACTGATC
>JABFRZ010000273.1 GCA_013140785.1 Planctomycetota bacterium
ACCACCGCGAGCGTGGCGAGGAGCAGCGCTCCGCCGAGCACGTGCGCGATCGAGAGCGCCCACTCGGCCGGCCCGATCTCGCCCGGCCGGAACCCGGCCCAGGCCAGGCCGCCGAGGAGCAGCTGGACCAGCAGCAGCCCCGGCAGCAAGCGCAGACTGCGCGCCAGTCCTACATCGAGCTCGCCCTCCGCCGCGCGCAGCGCCGCGGCGCGCCGCATCAAGGCTCCAGCGCTCGCCAACACGAAGAGCGCCCCGAGCCCATGCAACGCGAAGCGCAGCGTGCTGTCCGCGACCGGTTCCGGGCGCAGCCCGTGCCGGTACCAGGCACCGAGCCCCGCTTGCGCGTAGGTCACTACCAGCGCCACCAGCGCAGCCCGGGCGAAGGCGCGGCGCTCCGCGTAGGCCACGTGCGCCGCTCGTGCGGCCGCGCGCCACGCGGGCGAGAGCAGCGTCGCGTTCGCGCACAAGATCGCGAACACGAGCTGGGCCAGCGCGCCGTGCAGGAAGGCGAGCTGGGGCGAATTCTCGAGCACGCGCAATCCACCGAGCGTGCCCTGCACGCACACCGCGAACAGGGCAACGGTCGCCCCGAGGCGTGCGCTGCGGCGTGGGTCGCGCAGCCAGGCGAGCGCGAGACACGCGAGCGCGGACAGTCCGACCAGCACTCCGAACAGGCTGTGGCTGTGCTCGACGAACGTGGCCGTGTCGCGGAACCACTTCTCGGCCGGGAAGAAGAGCAAGAAGTGCCCCTCGGCGATCAGCCAGCCGTCCACCGCCATGCCCGCCCCGAGCGTCGTCACCGAGCCACCGAAGAGCAGCAGCGGCACGGCGCACAGCGCGCACAGCAACGCCGAGCGCCAGGGCCAAGGCCCCGGCTCACGCGCTCCGGTGAGAACTAGGGTGGCGCTCACGCGTGGAATCAGGTCGGCAAGCGCTGGGTCTGCGGCACGAAGTCCCTGGGCGCGTCGGGCACGCCGTACTCGTACGGCCCGTGGTGGACGGCCAGCTGCCGGTCGAAATTGCCGTGGCCCGGCGGCGAGGGCGCTTCCCACTCCAGCGAAGCCGCGTTCCAGGGGTTCCGGCCGACGCGCTTGCCCCAGACCATGCTGCCGAAGAAGTTCAGCACGAAGAACACCTGCCAGAAGAGCAACGCGAAGGCGCACAGCGAGATGAACTCGTTCACCGGCTGCAGGTGCGCGTACGTCTCGTAGGCGTAGGGGTCGGCCGTGCGGCGCATCAAGCCGGCGAGACCCAGCTGGTGCATCATGTAGAAGACACCGTTCAGGAACACGAACGTGCCCACGAAGTGGATCTTGCCCAGCGTCTCGTTCATCGCGCGCCCGAACATCTTCGGGAACCAGTGATAGATGGCGCCGAAGATCGCCATCACCGAGCCGGCGAACACCACGTAGTGGAAGTGCGCGACGATGATGTAGGTGTCGTGGATGTAGATGTCGACCGGCGTGGAAGCCATCCAGATCCCGGAGAGCCCGCCGATGATGAACATCGAGACGAACGAGAGCGCGAACAGCATCGCGCTCGTCAGCTGGATGCGCGCGCCCCACAGCGTCCCGAGCCAGTTGAAGACCTTCACCGCCGAGGGCAGCGCGATCATGAGGGTGGCGGTCATGAAGACCAGGCCGACCGACGGGTTCATGCCCGACATGAACATGTGGTGGCCCCACACGATGAAGCCGAGCCCCGCGATGCCGGCCATCGAGTAGGCCATCGGCTTGTAGCCGAAGATCGGCTTGCGCGCATGCACGGCGAGGATGTCGGACACGAAACCCATCGCCGGAACCACCAGGATGTAGACGGCGGGGTGGCTGTAGAACCAGAAGAGGTGCTGCCACAGCAGCGGGTGCCCGCCGGCCGCGTTGCCGAGCGTCTCGGGGCTCGTGCCGTTGATGACCACGCCCGTGGGCGTGAAGAAGCCGGCGTCGAAGACGCGGTCGAAGAGCTGCATGAAGCTGGCCGCCGTCAGCACGGGCAGCGCGAAGAGCTGCAGCAGCGCCGCGATCAGCAGGCCCCAGATCGAGAGCGGCAGCCGGAAGAACGTCATGCCCGGCGCGCGCATCTTGACGATCGTGGTCACGTAGTTGACCGCGCCCATCATCGACGACACGCCCACGAAGGTGAGCGAGAGCAGCCACCAGTTCTGGCCCCAGTTCGAGCCCGGCGCCGCGGCCTCGATGGTCGAGAGCGGCGGATACGAGGTCCAGCCCGCGGCGGGGCCGCCACCCTCGGCTCCGAACGAGATCAGGATGCAAGCGATGCCCGGCCACCAGAACCAGTACCCGAGCATGTTCAGGCGCGGGAAGGCCATGTCCGGCGCGCCGATCATAAGCGGGATCAGGTAGTTGCCGAAGGTGCCGGTGAGCAGCGGGATGATCACGAAGAAGATCATCAGCGTCCCGTGCATCGTGAAGAGCATCGTGTAGCCCTCCGGCGTGGTGACGCCGCCCGTCTCCGGGAAGAGCAGGCGCCCGAGCACCGGCATCTCGGTCCACGGATAGGCGAGCTGCCAGCGGATGGCCATCGCCATCAGTCCGCCGAAGAGCAGCATCACCAGGCCCGTGAAGAGGAACTGCAGCCCGATGACCTTGTGGTCGGTCGAGAAGATGTACTTGCGGACGAAGCCGAGCTCGTGGTGCTCGTGGGTGGTGTGAACCGTGCCCGGCGGATCGATGCCGAGCGGCCGGGCGGCGTGGGGGGCGGCGGGCGCGTGCGTGCTCATGGGCGGTGCGAAGCTACTCCGTGGCGTACAGGGCGGCGCGCTTGGCGGCGAGCCACGTGTCGAACTCGTCCTTGGGCAGGACGTGGATCCGTCCGGCCATCTTGTAGTGGCCCCAGCCGCACAGCTCGGCGCAGATGAGGTCGTAGTCGCCGGGTTGCGTGGCCTCGAACCACACCGGGATCTCCATGCCGGGCACAGCGTCTTGCTTCAGGCGGAAGACGGGCACGAAGAAGCTGTGCAGGACGTCGCGGCTCTTCAGGCGGAAGACCACCTTCGTGTCGGCCGGCACCGTGATGTCGTAGGGCACCTCGATCACGTCCGCGCCCTGGAAGTTGCCCTGCGCGTCTGGATAGCGCACACGCCAGTCGAACTGGCTCGCGTACACCTCCATCAGCGGCTTCTCGACCGTGTAGGGCCCCTCCTCGGGGAAGTTGAGTTTCACGTCCGACCAGGCCTCCATCTGCGAGAAGGCCACGAAGATCATGAGCAGGGCCGGGATCGCGGTCCACACCAGCTCGAGCGTGTGATTGCCGTGCGTGTAGACCGCGCGCGTCGGGTCGCGCTTGCTATAGCGGAAGACGAACCACACCAGCAGGAGCTCGGTGCCAACGAAGGTCACCGTGACCATCCACAGGATCACGTAGAAGAGGTTGTCGATGCCCGCTCCGTAGGAGCTGACGATCGGCGGGAACCACAGGCCCCACTCCTCGGCCTTCACGAAGGTCCAGACTCCGAGCACCGGCACCGCCAGGAGCAGGAGCGTGGTCAGGACGCGCAACAGGAAGTGCTTGAGACCCGCCATGGCTACTTCGCCTCCCTTTCGTGGCCGCCGTCGTGTGAAGCCACGGCCGAATGCGTCGAAAGCGTGCGCACGAAGAAGACCAGATCCCAGAGGTCGCTCTCGTTCAACGTGCGCTGCGCGCCGTTCTCGGAGATGGTCATGCCGAAGTGCTCGGGCATCGGCGTGCCGTTGATGCCTGCGTAGATGCGGCGAAAGAGGTCGATCGGGCGGCGTCCAAAGCGGAACACGCCGCGCGTCAGGTCGCGCGGCTGGATCTGGTTGCCCCACTCGTCCTTGGCGTACTCCTTGCCTTCCTTGCCGGGCTCCCAGGCCGAGACGCCGCCGCCGCGCCCGTCGGGCCCGTGGCAGCTGACGCAGTTCGCTCCGCCCTTCTCGCCGGCGGTCGTGAACAGCGCGCGGCCGTGGGCGATGCGCTCGGACGTGGGCTCGGGGACCTCGCCCGCGTAGGTGATGAAGAACTCGGAAGCCTCGCGCCAGCGCTCGACGACCAGGTCGTAGTTCTCGCGCACGTTGTCGAAGTTGAGACCCTCCTCGGGCGCGTAGAAGGACACGAGCAGGCCCTCGGTCTCACCGCGGATGGCGAGCAGACGCACGTAGTCCACCAGGCCGTGCAGCTGCGCGTCGGTGAAGCGCCGAAAGGACGGCATGGCCGTGGTGTAGATGCCCTCGGTCAGGACGCGAAACAGGTCCTCGTGGCGCGGGCGCGCCTTGCCCTTCAGGGCCGTGAACTTGAAGACGCCCTTGCGGTAGTCGCGCGGGCGCGGCTCGAGGAACGAGCTGGTGGAACCGTTGCCCCCGCCCTCGGCACCGTGGCAGTGGTAGCACTGGTTGCTGTAGAAGGACGCGGAGTTGGCCAGCGTCGGGTAGTAGTTCTCGAAGCGGAAGAGCGCTTCCTCGCGCCACGTGACCTTCTGGCCGTCAGCGGTGGTCAGGTATTCGGCGTCGGGTCCGCCGGCCGGGATGTCCGCGCGCAGGGCCTGCCAACGCGCCCATAGGTCGTCGGCGAAGCGCGGGCGGTCGAGCGCGTCGAACTCGCCGGCCCGGATGGCCGCGAGCTGCTGGCGATAGGCGGCGCGGTTGCTCGCGACCAGCGCACTCCAGCCAGCCTCGTCGGCCTTGACGTGGTCCTCGCCCCAGTAGTTCGGATCGAAGCCGCCCTCGAGCCACTCGGCCGCGGCCAGGTAGCGCGGGCCAGCCGGGGTGCCGAACATCAGCTCGAGCGCACCCTCGAGCTGGGCCTGGGCCCCGAGATCGCCGGCCAGGTCGGGGTTCTTGTCCACGGCCGGCCGGTTGAGGGAGTAGCGCAGCTCGGGCACCTTCGGCTCGAACCTGCAGGCCAGGGAGGACAGCGCGGCCGCCGCGAGGAGGGCGGCGCTTCGGTGGCAGCGCTCGATCATGCCGGAGAGACTCGCTGGGGCAGGAAGCGCTCGCACAGGCGAAGCGCGACTCGCCAAGGGTTGAGGCAGGGGCTGGGACGCGCCCGGAAGGGCGAGTCAAGCGGGGCAGTCTGCCCAGGCAAGTGGCCAAGTCAAGCCAGGGGGTCCCAGCCCGAGATTCTCCGTCTCCGTCCGAGGCCTACAGAGACGTTCGGAGATCAGGGCTCGAGTCGGTCGGCCGGCTCGGACCTGGAGTGCGGCGCGGCAGGGCCGGCTCTCGCAGAGCGCCGGGAATGCGCCATCTCGAGCAGGCCCAGCAGGCACCCGAGCAAGGCTCCGATCAGGATCACGCCGCGCTCCCCCGCCGGAGTGTCGCGCGGCATCAGGAGCGCGATCGGGATCGGCCCCGCGAAGATCCCGGCCAGCCAGGCCCAGGCGGGCGCGACCGAGAGGACGCGCATCAGCCCCCAGACCGAGATCCCGTACAGCCAGCCGACCACCAGCCCAGCCAGTCGATTGCTGCCCGGGTTCATCTGGAACAGCGCGAGACCTAGGAAAGCCCCACCCAGCCCCGACGGCACGAGGAGCATCGCGACGGTCTTCTTCCAGGCTCGCTTCAGCATGGGTGGTTCCCTAGGAAAGGCCGCGGGAAAGGCTGCCGAGGCCGCGCACGACGTCCGACCATCTCGGGAGCTCCACGAACACGCGCTCGAGGGCCGCGCGCTGCCCGAACCCGGCCGCGAAGCCCACGCGCTTCTCGAGCAACGCCAGCATGAGCACCGCCGCCGCGGCCGCGGCAAGTCCAAGCGCCCAGCCGCGCATCGCCGGTGTACGACGCCAGAGAGCGAGCGTGTGCCGGCGTGCCATCGGAGACGGGCCGATGCGCGCGAGCACTGCGCCTGCAACCTGCGCGGCATCGATCTCGGTCCCCTCCGAGGCCGCGGCGCGAATCGTCCCGAGCAAGCGCTCGTGCAGCACGAGTGCGTCCCGGCAGGGCGCGCAAGCCTCCAGATGTCCGCGGTCCCGAGCCTCGTCGAGCTTCGCGAGCGCACCGTCGGCGAGATCCGGGAGGCGCGCCTGGACGCGTTCGCAGGCGGGAGTAGGGTTCGCGTGCGCCGTGTTCGTCAACTTCGCCATGGGAGTCAGGCGGGCGTCCCGCGCGTAGGAGCCAAGGCTTGCTTGAGCCGCTGTAGGCCCTGGTAGTAGTTGGCACGCGAGGCCTCCTCGGTGATCCCGAGCAGGACCGCGATCTCGGCGTGGCTGAGCTCGTGGTTCACGCGCAGGTCGACGACCTCTCGCTGGCGCGCCGGCAGCGCGGCCATGCGCGCACGCAGCCGCGCGAGTTCATCGCGCTGCTCCAAGAGCTCGGCCTCCCCCGATGTGCCGTCGGTCTCGGGCTCGGCTGCGTCCTCGAGCATGCGCTCGAACCCGCGCCGATGCCGGGCGCGCGCCAGATTGAGCGCGATCGAGAGCAGCCAGGCCCGCAGGCGCAGAGGCTCGCGCAGCCGGGCCAGGTTCTGGTAGGCGCGCAGCCAAGTCTCCTGCAGCACTTCGCGGGCGTCTTCCCGGTTCGAGAGCGAAGAGCGCAGCGTTGCGAGCAGCGGTCCGGAGTGGCGCTCGAGCAGGACATGGAAGGCGTCGCGCTCCCCCGCCAGAACGCGCGCGATGGCTTCGGACTCGTCCACGGGAGGGGGCGAAGGCTGCGGAGGCACGGCGGCGGCGGAGGTGAAAGGAAAAAAGTCACGGCCCACGAAATCGACCCGGCCGGAGCGCCGAACGCCGGGCTGCGGCCCTGGTTTCCTATCATTCCGCGCGACTCCCATGGACCGTCCCCCGCTCCTCGATTTTCATCGCACTCGCGGAACGCGCCTGGCCGAGCGTCCCGAAGCCCCCGGCTACGAGGCCGCGCTCGCCTTCGGCGACGTGCCGACCGAGTACCACGCCGCGCGCAGGGGCTGCGCGCTCCTCGACACGAGCGACCGCGGGCAAGTCACGCTGCGCGGCCCGGACGCGGCCGACTTCCTGCACCGCCTCCTGGCGAATCACGTGAAGTCCCTGGGGCCGGGGAACGGCAACGCGAACCTGCTCCTGTCTCCCAAGGGCAAGGTCCTGTTCGACTTCGACCTCGTGCGCCATGCCGAGCACTTCGAGCTCTCGACGCCGCCCGGACGCGCGCCATCCTTGCGCGCAGCGCTCGAACGCTACCACTTCTCGGAACGCATCGAGCTGACGGACACGAGCGCCGGGCATGCCCCTGTCGAGCTCGAGGGCCCGACGGATGTCGAGATCCTCGCGCGCTTGCTCGGCGCGCAGCGCCCGGAACTCGCCCCGCACGCTTGGCGCGCCTTGCCTTGGAAGGGTGGCTCGCTCGAGCTGCACGCCTTGGCCGCGCGTCGCTGGCGACTCGACGCCGGACCGGCTCGCGCCGGCGAGCTGTGGGAGGCCCTGTGCACGGCCGGCGCGACCCCCTGTGGCCTGGTGGTGCGCGACAGCCTGCGCGTCGAGGCGGGGCGAGCGCTCTCCGGTGTGGACGTGGACGAGAACGTCTACCCGCAGGAAGCCGGGCTCGAGTTGGCTTTCGCGCTCGACAAGGGCTGCTACGTCGGGCAGGAAGTCGTGGCGAAGATCGACACCTACGGTGGTCTGAACAAGCGCCTGCTCGTGCTGCGGGTCGATCACTCCGACCCGGTGGCCCGCCGCACACGCCTCCTGCGCGAGGACGAGGGCGAACGCCGCGAACTCGGCCTCGTCACATCTTGGGCGTACTCCTTCGCGCTCGACGGCGGACTCGTGCTCGCCTACGTCAAGCGCCGCCACCAGGAGCCTGGCACGAGCTTCGAGCTCGGCGACGAGCACGGCAACGCCCGCGGCCGGGCCACGATCGTCGCACCGCCGGGAGCTTCGACCACTCGGGACTCGAGCGTCGGATGAGCGTGACGAACGGGCGCTCCCGTGCGAAGTCGGCGGGCCGACCCTCGCCTCAGCGCTTCGCCGCAGGCCGCGGTGCGAACTCGGGCGGCGTGCCCGAGTAGGAGTCGAGAACCACGTCGATGCCGAGCGTGATCAGCCCGTCGCTGATTGGGAGCTTGCCCTGGATGCGCACGGCGATCCCGGTGTTCTTGTCGACCCACAGATGGATCGAGCCGTGGATCCCGAACACGCCCTGGAACTGCTTGGTCTTTTCCTCCAGCGATTCACCGGGGTAGGGCGCGGGCTCGAGCACGACCTCGACCACATCGAACTCGCCGGCGCCCGTCTCCATCCGGCGCTCCTTGCCGCGGCGCAGGGTCAGGTTCCAGAGGCGCGTGTTGTCGATCAGCGGGAAGGTCATGCTCTCGCGCTTCTCGCGGATCAGCGCACGCGCCATGAACACCGCCGTGAGCATGTCGAGCGTGCCCTCGGGCACGGCGCGCTCCTGGGCCACGCGCCAGATGCGCGTTCCCTCGGGCGCGCCCTTCTTGGTGTCTCCGCGATAGCTGGCCGTGTGGGCCCCGTCGCGCAGTCCGACCAGCACCTCGCGACGGCGTGTGCCGCGGCTGCTCTTGCTCACCTGCTGGTAGAGCAGTCGCGGCCATTCCTGCGGCAGGATGCTCGTCTCGAGGGTTGATTCGAGCTTGTACAAGAAGTAGCTGCCCGCGGCCTCGAGCTTGATCGAAGCTGCGTCACCGGCCGAGCCCGCCGGCTGCGCCAGGATCAGCGGTACGGGCTGCTCCGCGACCGTGCAGGTCTGCGTGACGGTGCCCACGTGCGACGTCATGACCGAGAGATCGAGGTAGGCCTTGTACGTCAGGCGCTCCTCGCGCGGGATCGCCACGCTCGGAGCCCCAGCGAGCGGCGCGAACACGAAGGGCTTGGGCGCGGGCGCAGACGCCTCCTGGAAGCCGGCCTCCTGGGCCGCGGCTTCCGCGCGGGCCGGCGTGACAGCCCACATCAGTAAGCCAAGCCCGAGTCGGGCGGCGAACCGCGGCAAGACTTGGAGTACGGTGTGGAAGAGCAAGACCTCGAGGTGAACCATCGTGACGGACGCCCTGCCGAGCGCCAGCCTGAAAACGTACGGAACCGGCAGTTCGACTTCGAGCCCTTCTTTCCCCCCTATTCTTCAGGCGTCCAGGCTCGCCAGGAAGAGCGCCGAGCTTCATGCGTCCGCCCGCAAGCCCCATGCGCACCATTCTTCCCCGACATCTACTCCTCCTCTCCCTCACGCTTCTATTGCTCGCTTGCCGGTCGAGCGGAGAGCGCGACCCGCGCCAGCCCGTCGGCCAGCCGGAGCCGTACGTGCCGCTGCCGGACGACGTCCAGACCATCGGCTACTTCCTGACGGTCTTCGACGATTCACTGGTCAAGTGGAGCCAGCTCGTGCTGGGGTCCGCGAGCGCGCGCGACCAGAACATGCTGCGCGTCCTGGAGGCGAACATGCAGGAGCGCGCCCGGAAGCGGCTCGACGAGCTGCTCGGTGAGCTCGAGAGCGGAGCGCCCCTGAATCGGCGTATCGCCGCGGCGGCCCTGGGCTTCGCGCACGAGCCGAGGGTGCTCGGGCCCCTCCTGTCAACGCTCGCCGAGCCCGATCCGGAGCTGGTGCAACGCGCACTCCTCGGCATCGGCGTGCTGGCCATGCCGGACACACCCGTGGGCGAGATCCAGAGCCTCCTCTTGAACGACGGCGACACTTGGACCCGCAACAATGCCGCCTTCGCCCTGCTTGGTCTCGCGCGCGCCGGCAGCACAGCGAGCGAACTCCCTGAAGCCTGCCGGGCGGCGCTGTCCGACGCGGATCCCGGTGTGCGCGCGCAGTGCGCCAGCGCTCTGGGCGAGCTGGCCGATCCAGCGGCGGTAGGGGCGCTCTCCGAACTCCTGGCCGACGAGGCCAACCTGGTAGCCCTGGCCTCGGCCCTTTCGCTGGCTCGCATCGGGCGCGAGCACGCCGAGCAGAGGGGCGCGACCGCGCGCGCGCTGGCCGGCGCACTCGACCGTGTGCGCACGGACCGCCGCGCGCACGTGCTGGGTGCACTGCGCTGGCTGCACCGGGGGGACCTGGGCGAGGACGCCCGGCCCTGGCGCGAGTGGGCTCACAAGCTGCCCTGAGTGCCGCTGGAGGCCCGGCGGGCGCGGGCTCTTCGCTCCCGTGGTACGTTGCCCCCCATGCGTCCGCGCGGTTCGGCCAAGGCCGCTCGCTTCGGCGAGTCGGTCATCC
>JABFRZ010000065.1 GCA_013140785.1 Planctomycetota bacterium
TTCAGGAACCCGAGATCCGACTTCGAATCCAGCAGCTGCTGCAAGGTCGGGGCGGGCCTGGGACGCTTCATTTCGGGCACATACTAGCAAAGTACTACCAGATGTCGAATTAGTAGTTGGACGCCGGGCTCCCCGGCCGGGCGAGCCCGCGAGCGGGTGGAGCGCCCACTGGTGATGGCGAAGGCCCGCCGACCGGCCGCTCACCGATGGCCCGGTCGCGCGACGCTCAGGTACTTGCCACTCAGGTACGACTCGACCGCGCTTCGCTCCAAGTCGCTCAGCGCACGATCGTAGATCAGCACCGCGGCCACCTGCATGTCGACGAAGCCGAGGTTCGCGATCTCCTCGCCGATGACGAGCTTCGTCAGCGTGGTGTCATAGGTGTGGAGCCACTGAGCGATCTGCGCGCCGTCCTTGAACAGGCGGGCCTGTCCGCCCGCGAGCACGACGGATTGCGTGAGCCAGCCGGCGCCGGTGCCCTGGGTCGAAGAGACCAAGTCATGAACTACTCCGAAGCCCTGCAGGGCCAGCAAACCGCTCGGGTGCCGGATCATCAGGCCAAAGGCATGGTTGTTGGAACCGGTCCCGTAGGCGATCCCGGCCGAGGCGCTGGAGCCGTCGTAACGCGCCACGAGGAACACCGATCGATCCGCGCTTCCCGTTGGCAAGCCGCTCAAGGCGTTGGGCACGTCGAAGCGCTCGAGCTTGTCGCCTTGCCCGTCGAGGTGGATGGCCGGCTTTCCCGCGGGCGTCGCGGCGACGACGAGCACGGGGTCACCGGCGGCGAAGACGTGGTTTCCTCGTCCCGAGAGGTCCGACCAGGACGTCACCGGACCGCCGGCGACGAACTCGGTGGACTCGAGCTGCAGCACGAGACCTGCCGACGGCAGGGTGCTGGGGGGCGGGGCGACCTCGAGCAAGAAGGCGCCCTGGGAGGAGAGGCCCTGTGCATCGGTGACGCGGGCCGCGAAGGGATAGCTCCCGTCGGTGTCCGGGACGCCCGAGATCGAGCCGCTGGAGGCGCCCAGGCTCAGGCCCGGCGGGAGCACGCCACTCGCGAGCATCCAGGTCATCGGGGCCTCTCCACCCACGGCGACAAGGGTACCGGCATAGCTGGAACCCTCGACCCCGGGCGGCAAGCTCGTGCTCGTGAGCGCGGGTCCGACCGGCGCGCCGAGGGGCAAGAGTTCCCAGCGGCGCACGAAGAACTCGGCGAACTCGACCTCGAGCTGGATGCGCCCGGAGGCCGGAGTGACACCCAGCACCTCGTTCACCTGCTCGCCGTTGAGGAACACCTCGACCATGTCGCCCGTCGCGAGGACGACCAGCTGATTCCAGTCGCCGGGCAGGCTCTCGACCTCCTGGTCCCCACGGAAACCGAGCACGTCGACCCAGTCGGGGTCCCAGCGGTTCCAGTGCAGCGTCTGGTCCGGAATGAACAGCAAGCTCTGCGGCGATCCCGCGGCGTTCCAGCGGAATCCGCCGCGGCAATTCCAGGTGTCGAACGTGCACGGGACCTGCTCGACGAACCCCGTGGCAGACATGGGAGCCGTCCCTTGCATCAAGAGCAAGTCACCCGTGCTGCCTTCCAGTATCTGGGCCTGGAGGGAGGGCAGCAGGAGGCCATTCCAGCCCCCCTCGGTGCCGTGGCCGTGGAACAGGAGCCCTGCGTCGCGTGCCTTGCCCAGGCGCGGAGCCCAGGTCTGCTCGCCCCACTTGAACTCCAGGACCAGCACGTAGTCGCGGTAGCTCGCGTTCGTCATGAGCGCGCCCCAGCCGTTGCCCGTCACGTGCAACAACCCATCCTCGACGCGGAAGACGGCCTGCGCGTCGCCGAAGCCCGTGCCGGAGAACCACGGCTGGAGACCGTCGAGCGACAGCCCGTCGAACAACGAGATCGGAGCCCCCGGCGCGATGGCCGGGGGATCGGTGATCACGACATGGACGAGCGCGGACGCGAGCTGTCCGGCACCGTCGGTCACCGCGGCCGTGATCGTGTGCGTCCCGCGGGTGAGCGTGGCGAGCGTCAGCGAGCTGCCTGATCCGAGCGCTCCGTCACGGTCCGAGGCCCAGGTGATCGCGCTCGAGAGATCGCCCTCCTGCGGGTCGGAGGCCGAGGCCTCGAGAGACACGGCCTGACCCAGGGCGAATTGCGAGCCTTCGAGCGGGGACTGGATCGTCAGCGTCGGCGGAGCGTCCGGGATCTCGAGGTACTTCTGTTGCAGGTACGCGTTCGCGGCCTGGCGCTCGAGCGGGGTCAGAGCCCGGTCGTAGATCAGGACCGCCGCCACGTCCATGGCCACGCTCCCGTACCCGCTGATGTCCGGCCCGATGACGAGCCTCGAGTGCCCGGTCTGGTACGTGTGGCTCCACTGTGCGATGGCCGTGTCCCCTTCGAACAAGGTGGCGGTTCCAGCAGCCAGTACGGCTGATTGCACGAGCCAGCCCGCCCCCATGCCGGGTGTCGAGGAGACGAGGTCGTTCTCGTACCCGACCCCCTGGAGCATGAGCTGGCCGGCGTAGTGCCGCACGCCCAGGCCGAAGGCCGTGTTCCCGGCGTTGTCGCCATAGGCCGTCCCGGCCGACCAGGTGAGGCTGTTGTAGCGCGCGACGACGAACATCGTCCGGTTGGAGTTGCCGTCCGGCAGCCCCTCGATCGGAGCCTGGGCGTGGACGCGCTCGAGCCGATCATCCATACCGTCGAGGACGAGCGCGGGCATGCCGGATGGAGTGAGCGCCAGAGCCAGGGTCGGTCCACCGGAAGATGTCAGATGGTTGCCGTTCCCGGACAGGTCGGACCAGCTCGTCACGCCGTTGCCGCTGGCGGAGACACCCTGCGTGGATTCGAGGTGCAGCACGAGGCCCGCGGGAAGGAGCGCGGGAGCCGTCACCTGGAGGATGATGCTGTCGGAAGCGCTCGCGCCAGCGCTGTCGGTCACGGACGTCGTGATGGCATGCTCCCCGGGTGAGAGGCCACTCGTCGAGAGCGAGCCGCCGCTGCCGAGCGCACCATCCAGGCTCGAGCTCCAGGCCATGGAAGCGGTCAGCAGACCGTCGTCGTCTTCGGGATCCGTGGCGTCGGCGATGAACTGGATCGAACTCCCGACGAGGAAGGTCGAGCCCGACGCGGGCGCGCGGATCGTCACCGTCGGCGGGATATTGGGGGGCTCGGGGACCAGCTCGAGCTC
>JABFRZ010000587.1 GCA_013140785.1 Planctomycetota bacterium
TGTTGGGGTGGCGGAAAGTCTTGCCGCTTTGAATAGGTAGAGCAGGGGCGGGTCATCGGCCTCCTGTCCGCCGGCGAGAGCCGGCCAGGAGCTTACGATGGCGCAAGAGCAACAGGACCCGGAGGGGTCCTTGGATCGGTTCTCTTCTTCTTCCTCCCCCTCGAAGAAGATCGAAGAGTCAGCGAGCCTCCCGGGAGGGCGGAGCAGCGCCGCGGAGCGGCGCGTTGGGGCGCGGCGCGTGTTGACGCCAGCGGAGCAGGAGTCTCTGGTGCAGGAGCTCGAGTCGAGTGCGCAGAGCGTGCCGGAGTTCGCGGCTGCGCACGGGTTCCATGCATCGACGGTGTACGCGTGGCGTCGTCGCGCACGCGCCGGCGAGCCGGTGCGGCGCGGTGGCTGGAGAGGCGGTCGGGGGAACTTCAGTGCCGAGGAGCGCAGGGCGGCGCTGGAGGCGTGGTCGAAGTCGGGGATGACGGCGATCGGCTTCTCGAAGCTGTGGGGGGTGTCGCCAGAGAGCTTGCGTGGGTGGCGTGCGCGCTACGAGCTCGGCGGCCCGCAGGCTCTCGAGCCCAAGCAGCTCGGGCGACCATCCGGCGCGGGTCGCTCGACGCTGCCGGCGCCGCTGCAGGCGGAGATCGTGCGCACGAAGCGTCGCTTTCCTTCCTTCGGGCTGAAGAAGGTGCGCGACTTCCTGAAGCGCTTCCAGGGTCAAGCGGTGAGCACGGGCAGCGTGCGCAAGGTGCTGAAAGCGGAAGGGCTGCACGCCCTCCCGGTCGCGCCACGCCGGAAGCGGCGCGAGATCGTGCGGCGCTTCGAGCGCTCGAAGCCGGGCGAGCTGTGGCAGACGGACATCACGAGCTACGTGCTGACGCGCAGCCGGGTGCGCGTGTATCTGACGGTCTTCCTCGACGATTTCAGCCGCTACGTGGTGTCTTGGTCGCTGGCGACGCACCAGAAGTCGCAGCTCGTGTGCGAGGCGCTGATGGAGGGCATCGAGCGCTTCGGGAAGCCCGAGGAAGTGCTGTCCGACCAGGGCCGCCAATACTTCGCCTGGCGCGGGAAGTCGGACTTCCAACGCCTGCTCGTGCGCGAAGGGATCCAGCACGTGGTGTCGCGCACGCACCACCCGGAGACCTTGGGCAAATGCGAGCGACTGTGGGAGACGGTCGGCGTGGAGCTGTGGGAGCGCTCGCAGCCGCAGGATCTGGGCGAAGCACGCGAGCGTCTCGGGCACTACTTCGCGCACTACAACCACTTCCGTCCTCACCAGGGGATCCAGGGCCTCGTGCCCGCGGACCGCTTCTTCGGTGCCGAGGACGTGCTGCGCAAGTCGCTGGAGGCGCGCATGGAGCGAGACGAGCTCGGAGCTGCGCTCTCAGAGACGCCGCGCAAGAGCGTGTACGTCTTCGGGCAGATCGGCGACCAGCAGGTGTCGCTGCACGGCGAGCGCGGGCGGATCGTCTTGGTCACGAGTGACGGCGTGCAAAAGGAACTGGCCCTGGAGGATCTGGGGCTACCTCAAACGGAGAAACCTCATGAAGCTCATGAACGAAGCGATGCTGCAGACGACGACGATGGTCCCGGCGCGCACGCGGCGCGGGAAGAAGCGCCTGGTCTTCCAGCCGCCCAAGACCGTGCCGAGCTCGGTGCGGAACCTATGGGAGTCGGCGGGGTCAGAGGAGAAGGCGCGGGCGCACGCGACGTCGGTGGCGGTGCTCTCGATGTGGCTGGGGCGCAAGACGCGCGCGCAGGTGGCGGCGGAGCTCGCGCTACCGCCGCTGCGGGTGTGGCAGCTCAGCCAGGCGGCGCTCTCGGGTATGCTCGCGGGCCTACTGAAGCAGCCCCGGGGTCGGGGCAAGGGACCCAGGATGGAGGGAAGCGAGGAGGATCCGCGTGCGCTGAAGAAGCGCATAGCCGAGCTGGAGGCGGAGAACCGCGCGCTGAAGGAGCTCCTGGAAGTCTTGAAGGACCTGCCGTCCGCGAGGGAACAGCCCGCGCCACGCCCCCGCAAGCAACCGACGGAGAAGCGTGGCAACAAGAAGCGCGGGGTACAGCGTGGAGTTGAGGGCCCGAGTGGGGAGTCTGCTCGCGGCGCGGGGGAAGCTCCGCCACGGTGAGCTCGGGCCCCTTGCACGGCTGTTGGACGTGACCCCGCGCACGCTGCGCAACTGGCGTGACCAGGCGGGGAACTGTCCGGTGATGGGCCGGCCGCGGCACGCCGAAGGGACCTGGCGTGCCGCGCTCGTGCCCGTGGCGCGGGCCTGGAAGAGCCAGGGCCGCTCTTCCGGGCGGCCGCGCGTCGAGGCCGTGCTGGAGGGACTCGAGCTCGAGATCCCGAGCGCGATCGTGCGCGAGCTCTTGCGACGACTGAAGGCGCGCAGGAGACGCGTGCTGGCTCGGCGCCGCGCTGCCCAGATGCAGCACCTCGACGTCCAGGCGCGCGACGCGCTGTGGTCACAGGACGCGACGCACCTCGGGCGCGACGAGCACGGCAAGGTCGAGGCGCTGGCCGTGAAGGACGTGGGCACGACCACGGCCATCGAGCAGTCAGTCGGCGGGCCGGCGCGCGGCGAGGACGTGCTGGCGCTCTTGGTGCGCGCCAAGCGCGTGCGCGGCACGCTGCCGCTCGTGCTCGGCATGGACAACGGCCCTGCGAACAGGAACGAGCGCGTGTGCTCGTACCTCGCGAGCGAACGCGTGATCGTGCTGTGGAACGTGCCGCACACGCCCGAGCACAACGCGCCGATCGAGAGCTACTTCGGCGAGCTCAAGAACGAGCTCGAGGCCCTGGGCGAGCTCGTGGCGCGGGGTGCTGATCCCTCGCAGGGGCCTCGATCGCTCTCCGAGGCCGGGGTCTCGGCGACGAAGAGGCACTTCCGCGCGTGCGTCCCGCGCGTGGCGGGCCTCTTCAACCAGCGCGTGCGCCCATCGCGCGGAGGTTTCACCGCGGCGCAGCTTGACAGAATGCGCCCGCGCGCCGAGCATCGCGTGGAGCGTGCTCGCTTCTACGACACAGCCTGCGCGGCGATCCGGAGCGCCGTGCAGGGCATCGATGACGCTCGCGCTCGACGGCGTGCCGAACGCGAAGCGGTCCTCTGCACGCTCGAACAATTCGGTCTGGTCACTCGAACCCGAGGTCGAAGGCCCGCGCCATGCTCAAAAGCGGAACGACTTTCGTGACACCCACA
>JABFRZ010000479.1 GCA_013140785.1 Planctomycetota bacterium
GTCGCGATCCTGAGGCCGTCGCCTTCCTCGTTCAGCGTCTCGCGCCCGACCAGGAGGCGCGACTCCTGGCCCACGACCTGGCTGCCGCGCGCGCGGTTCACGTTCTCGATCACGCCCACCAGGCCGTGCTTCTCGAAGCGCTCGAGCAGCGCCTCGCCCAGGCGCAACGTGGCGCGGTCGTTGTCGTAGCGCACCACGAAGCCCGCCAGGCACTCACCCGTGCCCGCGCCCACGCGCGCCAGGAAGTGGCGCAAGAGGCCCTTGTGCGAGCGCTCGTCGTAGAGCGGCGTGCCGAACTTCGTCGCGAGCTCGCGCGCCGCGATCAGCAGCTTCGTGAGCAGCGGGTGCTGGATGGCGCAGGTGTTGAGGTCCACGATCTCGTGGCTGCCGCGCCGGTAGAAGCCGGCGATCGGCCGCCCGCGCCGGAGGTCGAAGGGCACCTTGAGGGAGGTGCGATAGAACAGCGGCTCGCGCGCGGCCAGCGGGGGGCGCAGCTCGACGCCCGCGAGCTCGAGCCGCGCCTCGGCCACGCGCTGGAAGGCCTCGGCCTTGCTCGCCAGTTCTTGCGCGTAGGGTTGGTCGAGGAACGAGCAGCCGCCGCACGGGCCGAAGTGTGGGCAGCGCACGCCGCCCGTCGTCTCGGGGCGCGCGTCGGCGACTAGGGTCAACGGTGCTCCGGTCGATTCGCTCGGCAAGCGGCGGATTGTAGCCGCATGCGACTCAGGCGCTCATCCGCGGAGGAAGCGGGTTTGCTCAGCCGAGCTTGACGATCGGCCAGAAGAGCGGGATCAGCACGGTCGCGACGATCACCACCAGGATCGTCAGGGGCGTGCCCACGCGCAGGAAGTCGCGGTAGCGATACTGGCCCGGGCCCATGATCATCGTGTTGCCCTGGTGCGCGACCGGCGACATGAAGGCGAAGCTCGCGCCGCTCAAGACGGCCATCAGGAAGGCGCGGTCCGTGACGCCCATCTCGCTCGCCAGGGCCAGGGCGACGGGCGTCATGATGGCCGCCGCGGCCAGGCTGTTGATGAGCTGTGTCAGGAGCGTGGTCCCGACCAAGAGGGCCCCGACCAGGAACATCGGGTTGCCGAGGGCCCTTCCGCCGCCGGCCATCCATTCCGCCAGGCCCGCGCCGAGTCCGTGCTTCTCGAAGGCGGCGCCCAGCGCCAGCATCCCGCCGAGCAAGAGCAGCACCGGAAAATCCTGCGCGCGCAAAGCATCCACCGGACGCAGGCAGCGCAGCGCGACCAATCCGACCGCGCCGAGCAGGGCCGCCACCGAGGGATGGATCGGGAACAGGGTGGGCAGCACCAGCACCGCGGCCAGCAGGATCAGCGTCAGGACTCCGCCGACCCCGAAGCCGGTCGTCGGGTGCTCGAACAGCGCGATGATCTTGCGGTGCTTGTGCGCGCGCTCGATGTCGCGCGTGTGGCCCTGGATCAGGAGCGTATCACCGACGTCGAGGCGCGTGCTCGTGACCTGCAGCGGCTTCACGCTGCCGTGCTTCGCGATGCCGAGGATGTTCAGGTTGTAGAGCGCGCGGAAGTCCGACTCCGCCAGGGTCCGGCCGGCCAGGGGCGAGCCGGCCGGGAGCACGGCCTCCACCAGCTGGACGTCGAACGAGGTCAGCTTGAGCGGGCCGACCTGGACGGACTCGCGCACGTGCAGGCCGAGCTCCTGGCGCGTGCGCAGGATCGCCTCGGAGGTGCCCTGCACCAAGAGCACGTCGTTCGCGCGGATCTTGTTGTGCGGGCTGGGCGCCATGACCGTGGCTTCCTCGTCGGCCCGCACCAGGCCCAGGATCGTGACGCCGTACTTCTCGCCGAAGCGGCTCTCGGCGATCGACTGGTTCACGAGCACGCTGGGCGAGTCCACCAGGATCTCGGTGATGAACTTCGGGACGCCGTAGTGCTCGGCCAGCGTCTCCTCGCTCTTCGTGCGCGGCAGGAGCACGAGGCCCGGCCCGAGGAAGTAGAACACCCCGACCAAGAGGATCAGCGCGCCGAAGGCGGTGAACTCGAACATCGTGAACGGCACGCCCCCGGACTGCTCGATGATCCCGTTGACCGCGACGTTCTTCGAGGTGCTGATCAGGGTCAGGAGGTCGCCGAGCAGCGCGCCCAGGCTCATCGGCATGAGCATGCGCGAGAGCGGGACCGAGGCGCGCTTCGAGACCGTGCCGAGCACGGGGATCATCGTGGCAACGATGGCGGCGGTCGAGAGCACGGACGAGAGCAGTGCCGAGAGCAAGACCACCCGCAGCACGAGGCCGCGTTCGGCCTGCTTCTCCGCGCCGAGCACGCGCTGCGACAGCACCTCGGCGATCCCGTTGCGGCCCACCGCGGCGGAGAAGGCGTACATCGAGGCCACCAGCACGACCGCCGGGCTCGAGAAGCCCGCGAAGGCCTCGTCCACCTCGAGCGTCTTCGTCAGCGCCAGGGAAAGCACGACCCCGATCGCGACCATGTCGTAGCGCACCCGGTCGGTCAGGAAGGCGATCAGGCTGGCGAGGATCAGCCCGACGACGATGGCCTGGGGCAGGCTCAGCTCCATGGGGCGGACGAGGGTAGCGAACCGGAGTGTGCGTGGCGATCCATGGGCGAGGAGTGGCTTGCATCGGTCGCGGGCTTCCGATTGCATGAGGACCTTCCGCCCTCCTGGCGGAGCACGATGGCCTCCGCCGAACGCAGCGTTTTCTTCGTCACCTGCGCGCGCGGCGTCGAGCCCGTATTGCACGCCGAAGCGAAGGCCATCGGTCTGGCCAAGATCGAGCGCCAAGTGGGCGGCGTGCGCTTCGAGGGCACGCGCGCGGACGGCTGGCGCGCGAACCTGATGCTGCGCACGGCGGTGCGCGTGCTGCAGCGCCTCGAGCGCTTCGAGGCGCGCGACGGGGACGCGCTCTACGCCGCCGTGCACGCCTTGGAATGGGAGCGCTGGCTCGCGCCCGAGGGCAGCCTGGCGGTCCAGGCCCAGAGCACGGAGTCGGCCCTCGATCACACGCAATTCGTCGAGCAGCGCGTCAAGGACGCGGTGGTCGATCGCTTTCGCGCGCGTACCGGCACGCGCCCCTCGGTCGATCGCGACGACCCCGACCTCGGCATCCATCTGCATCTCTATCGCGACCGCGCCACGCTTTCGCTCGACACCTCGGGCGAGGCGCTGCACAAGCGCGGC
>JABFRZ010000480.1 GCA_013140785.1 Planctomycetota bacterium
CTGCTGGCCGTGCCACGAGCCCACGCACCAGGCCTTCCAGGAGTACGAGACCTCGCAAGCCTTCGCCAACGGCAAGCGCTGCCAGGACTGCCACATGCCCGCGCGCGCGGAGGGCGGCGGACACATGCACGGCGGACTCGGCGGCTTCAACCAGGAGTTCGTGCGGCGCGCGCTCGCCTGGGAGGCGCGCCTCGAGGGCCGCGCGCTCGTGCTCCAGCTCGAGAACCGCACCGGCCACAAGTTCCCGGGCGAGATCTCCTCGCGCTCGTTCCTGATCCGCGTGCACTTCCCTGGCCATGCGCCGACCGACCTCCTCTTGCGCAAACCCCACAAGGGCGAGGCGCGCGCGGACGACCGCCTGAAACCCGACGAGCGCCGCACGCTGAGCTTCCCGCTGCCGGAGGGCGCCGAAGAAGCACGCGTCGAGCTGCGCTTCCTCCCGCTCCCCCTCCTGCCGCCCGAGCACGGCTTCCTGCTGGGCGAATGGTCGAGCCGCGACTGATTCGCTCCAACCCCTCTCGACTCCGGCGAGCGAGGCCGTGCTTCGCCATCCGCGCCTCGTTTGCGGGCGGGCGAGGCTCGCGCTAGGGTCCGGTGGTCTTGAACGTCTACGTCGACCTCACGCGCGAGTTCAACGCCGGTCGGCTGCGCGCCGTCATCTGCAGCGGCCAGGCGGTCGTGCTCCATCGCCTTGCGATCATGAGCAAGGACGGCGACTGGATCTTGCGCGAAGACGCGCAGGCGCTGGAGCACGTCCTGGACGTGCTGGCGAGGCATGGAGCGCGCTACCGCTTCGGCGCTCCGCTCGACGCGCGCTGGATGGCCGGAGCATGGAGCGCGCACCTCGAGTTCCGCTCTCCCGAGCTGCGCGTGCGCACGGACTTCTTCACGCGTCCGCCGCGCATCGCGGCGACGGATCTGGCCCGGATGTGGCGCGAGCAGGAGGGACGTGATCCGCCCTTCGTGGATGCCGCTTTGCTGGCCGAGTTGAAGAAGACGAACCGCGAGAAGGACTTCGCGGTCATCGGCGAACTCGCGCGGATCATGACGGACCCGCGCCAGCAATTGCTCTACTCCCGCAGCGCTCTCGATCTGTTGGAACTCGCTCGAGCGCATCCACACCTCGTGGAGGAGCTCACGCCGCGTCGAGCGCTGCTGGCCGAACTCGGAATCAAACGAGAAGCCATCGAGGAGGCACTCGACCGCGAACGCCGGGCCCTCATGCACGCCAACGAGCGACGCCTGCAGGCCTACCGCGTCGCCTCACAGCGTTGGGCGGACGCATGGCAGGAGCTCGAGCGCGAGACGGCGCGCCTGCCGCTTCCGGCGGCGCATGCGATACTCGCGGCCCGCGCCCAGGACCTCTTGCCGACGCGCGTCGACGAGCCCCGATGAGAGACGAGTTCCTGAGCGAGGAAGACCTCGACCTCCGCAACCTGAGCGAGGAGGAGCTTTACGCTTGGTGGAACGAGTGGCTGCGGATGGCGCAGGCGACGAACGACTTGGACGAGCACCTGTACTCGCACGGAGTGTTCCGAGGGTCGCCCCGAGTGCGGGACGCAGGACCTGACCCGCGCGCGATTCTCCCGCGAGACGGGTGACCGCACTCGAAGGCGTGGCGCAAGAGCACGCCCTCGCCGACGCGCACCATGCGTTGGAGGAGTGTGTTGTTCTCAGCTGCTCAGTCAGTAGCCAAGGATCAGGTCGATCGCGTTCGAGAGTACCGCTGACCTCTCGAAGTGCTTGGGCCCGAACACCTGAACCGAGCTGCAGAGGCCTTGGACGTGCATGGTCTTCTGATCGGCGGCCAGGGCGATCCAGTTCGAGCCGTCAGCCTCCGTCACGACGTCGTAGGTCGCGAGGAAGACGCCAGCGGGAGAGAACTTCTTGATGTCCCGGTCCCCGCGCGGAAGCATTACTCGGAAGGTGATGGGCGCATCAACCTAGACCCAAAAACATTTTGGGACTAGAGCCGAGCTCCGACGGCCACGGACGACTCACCCAGCCGGTAGCTGCGCGTGTCGTACAACTCCTGCGCCGTCTGGAAGACCGCGGCCGCGTCGAGGGCCAGCTCGCGCTGCGCGGCTGTGACCTCGTGCTCCTCGAGCCGGCGAAAGTCGTCGCTCGCCTTCCCGCTGCGCGCGTAGAAGGCGCTCGACTTCTGCAGGCCCAGCACGACGAGCTCGGTATCGGTCAGGATGCCGACGTCGCGGTTGTGCTGCAGGAAGGCGCGCCCGCCCTCGGGCGGGAGGCCCAGCAGGTCCTGCCCGAAGAAGGGCGCTTCGACCGCGATCCCCGCCAGCGAGAGCAGGGTCGGCGCGAGGTCGATCTGCGAGCACAGACGCTCGATCGTCTGGCCGTGCCACGCAGGCTCGGGCGACAGGAACAGGGCGGGCACGCGGTAGCTCGCGGCGGGGATGTCGGCCGAGCCGTACACGCGCGCGCCGTGGTCGCCGACGATCAGGACCAATGTTTCCTCGAGCAGGCCGGCGGCGCGCGCACGCTCGAGGTAGCGGCCGATGCAAAAGTCGGCGTAGGCGACGGCGCGCCCGCGGCCCTTGCGCACGCTTGCCACGTGCTCGTCCTGGAGCGGCACGTCGTAGGGCTTGTGGTTGCTGACCGTGAGCAAGGTCGCGAAGAGCTTTTCCCCTTGCGCGCGCGCGGCCTCTTGGCGCGCCAGCAGGGCGTCGAACACGTACTCGTCGGCGGCGCCCCAGGCCGTCGTGAAGGCGTCGGATGGATAGTCGGAGTTCTCGATCATTTCCTCCCAACCGTTGTGCGCGAGGAAAGTGCTCATCCCGTCGAACAACATCCGACCGCCGTACAGGAACGCGGTGTGGAAGCCGCGCGCGCGGAACACGCGCGCCAGCGTGGCGACGTCCTCCGACTTCTTGCGCCGCAGGATGGCGTCGCCCGGGAGCGGAACGAAGGAGGCCAGCACGCCTTCCAGGCCACGCACCGTGCGGTTCCCGGTCGGCACGAGCTGCGTGAGCAGCAGCCCTTCGCGCGCCCAGCGGTCGAAGTGCGGCGTGAGCACCCGCTCGGCCTTCCCCAGGACGCCGTGTCCCAGGACACCCACGAACTCGCTGCCGAAGCTCTCCTCGAGGATCACGATCACCTGACTCGGAGGCGCAAGCGCGCAAGGCCGTGGCACGAAGTTACGCTGCATTCCG
>JABFRZ010000252.1 GCA_013140785.1 Planctomycetota bacterium
CGTCGCCGAGGATGCGCGCCAGCAGGGTCGTGTCGGCGCCGCGCGCGACCGCCGGGTCGATGCCCGCGAACAGCGACACGAGGAAGCTCGCGGCGGCCTCGGCGTGCTTCTGCTGGCTCTCGGCCTCGAGGCGCGCGGCCCGCTCGCGTGTGTTCGCCCCGCGCTCGCGCAGCCAGAGGTGCGTGGAAACCGCCACTCCGGCGAGCAGCGTGAGCAGCACGGCCGCCAGGCCGCTCACCAGCACTTGGTTCCGGCGTGCGAACTTCGAGAGCTGGTACCAGGTGCTGGGCGCGCGCGCCAGGATCGGCTCGTTCGAGAGGTGCCGGCGGATGTCCGCTGCCAGCGCCTCGGCCGAGGCATAGCGGCGCGTCTTGTCCTTCTCGAGCGCCTTGAGCACGATCGTCTCGACGTCGCCGCGCAGCGCGCGATCGTGGGTGCTGAGCTTGCTCGGCTCCTCCTGCTGGATGACGCGCACGGCCTCGGGCAGAGCCGTGCGCTCCAGGTAGTAGGGCAGCTTGCCGGAGACGAGCTCGTACAGCACGACGCCCAGCGAGTAGACGTCGGAGCGGTTGTCGATCGCCGCGGGGTCGCCGCTGGCCTGCTCCGGGCTCATGTAGGTGAGCGTGCCCATCAGCGCGCCCACGTCGGTGCGCAGCGTGGTCGTGCGCGAGTCGTCGTCGTCGTTCAGGCGCGCCACGCCGAAGTCGAGGATCTTGGGCAGGCCCTCGCGCGTGACGAGCACGTTGCCGGGCTTGAGGTCGCGGTGGATCACGCCCTTCTGGTGCGCGTGCTCGACCGCGTCGGCCAGCAGCGCGGCGAGCTCGAGCCGCGCGCGCAGCCCGAGCGCGTGTTGGGCGGCGTAGTGGTCGAGACGCTCGCCCTCGACGTACTCCATCGCGATGTAGGGCAGCACACCCTGCTCGGTCGCGTAGGTCCCGACCTGGTAGATCTGCGCGATGCCCGGGTGCTGCAGGCGCGCCAGCACCTCGGCCTCCTGCTCGAAGCGCCGCAGCGTGCGCGGCGAGAGCAGGCTGGCGTGGATGACCTTGAGCGCGACCGTGCGTGTGGGGCGCTCCTGCTGCGCCAGGAACACGATCCCCATCCCGCCCTCGCCGATCTGGCGCAGGATGCGGAAGGGACCGATCTCGCGCGGTACCAGGAGGCGCGCGCGCACGGACGAGGCGGGATCGCGGCCGGCTTCGGGGGCAGGGACCATGGGCTCGGCCTCGAGTCTCCCACGGCGAGCAACTCGCGACCAGGCCGGATCATTGCCCGCGTCGGCGGATCCAGGGAGAATCGCGGAGTCTTTCGGGCTTCCCACGGACATCCCCATGCCGCGACCGATCTGTCTCTTCACCGGCCAATGGGCCGACTTGCCGCTCGAGGTGCTCGCCAAGAAGGCGCGCGACTTCGGCTACGACGGGCTCGAGCTCGCGTGCTGGGGCGACCACTTCGACGTGGCGCGCTGCAACCAGGACAAGGGCTACGCGAAGAGGCACTGGTCGGTGTTGCAGGACCACGGGCTCGGCTGCTTCGCGCTCTCGACGCACCTCGTTGGGCAGGCGGTGTGTGATCGCATCGACGAGCGCCACAAGGCCATCCTGTCGCCCGAGATCTGGGGCGACGGCAAGCCCGAGGGCGTGCAGCAGCGCGCCGCGAAGGAGATGGTCGAGACCGGCAAGGCGGCGCGCGCGTTCTTCGACGCGGCGCCGATGGCAGTTAGGGAGCGCTTGAAGCTCACCGGCCGCACGGTCGTCAACGGCTTCACGGGCTCGTCGATCTGGCACCTCTTGTACGCCTTCCCGCCGGTGACGAAGGCCATGCTCGAGGCCGGCTACCGCGACTTCGCCACGCGCTGGAGCCCGATCCTCGCGGAGTTTCGCAAGGTGGGGGTGTCGTTCGCGCTCGAGGTACACCCGACCGAGATCGCCTTCGACCTCTACAGCACGCGCCGCGCGCTCGCGGCCATCCAGGCGGCCGCGAACTTCGGCTTCAACTTCGACCCCTCGCACCTGGGCTACCAGGGCGTGGACTACGTCGGCTTCATCCGCGAGTTCGGCGCGCGCGTCTTCAACGTGCACGTGAAGGACGTGTGGTGGAGCGAGCGCGGCACGGAGATCGGCGTCTTCGGCGGGCACGCCGAGTTCGGCGTGGACGGACGCTTCTGGGACTTCCGCTCGCCGGGCCGCGGCAAGGTCGATTTCGAGGCGCTCGTACGCCAGCTCAACCACGCCGGGTACCAGGGACCGCTCACGGTCGAGTGGGAGGACCCGATGATGGAGCGCGAGCACGGTGCGCGCGAGGCCGCGGCCTTCACGCGCAAGCTCGACTTCGCGCAATCGAACATTGCCTTCGACGCCGCCTTCGAGCACGGCTAGCCCACCCACGGACCCAACCATGCGCAAACTCGACCTGTCGCTTGCCGCCCTCCTGCTCGCGCTCCTCTCCGGTTGCGTCTCGCCGACCGTGCAGCACAAGGCCGGCGTGCTCGAGTATCTCTACCCTTCGGGCGTCCCGCCCGCGCCTCCGGCCGACGTAAAGCTCGCGCTGCCGCTGCGCGTGGGGGTCGCCTTCGCGCCGACCAACGTGGCCGCGAGTCAGGGCATGGGCTCGTTCTGGACGGGCGACCTGGGGGCCTACACGCCCATGCTGGGCGAGAGCGAGAAGCAGCGCCTGCTCGAGCGCGTGGTCGCCGCGTTCGAAGGCGCGGCGGGTGTGCAGTCGATCCAGATCGTGCCGGCCAGCTACCTGAAGCCGGGCGGTGGTTTCGACAACGTGGACCAGCTGCGCGCGCTGCTGGGCATCGACTTGATCGCGTTGCTCTCGTTCGAGCAGACGCAATTCCAGGACTACAACAAGGCTTCGCTGACCTACTGGACGTTGGTGGGTGGCTACTTCGTCGAGGGCAACGAGAACGAGACCCACACCTTCGTGGACACTTCGGTCTTCGACATTCCCTCGCGCGCGCTGCTGTTCAACGCGGCCGGCCGCAGCCAGGTCGAGCAGAGCTCGACCATCCTCGAGTCGTCCGCGAAGCTGCGTGAGGACAGCTCGAAGGGCTTCGAGCGCGCCATCGCGGACATGATCGCGCAACTGCAGCTCGCGCTGGCGACCTTCCGCGAGCAGGCCAAAAGCGGCACCGTGCGCGGCGCCGGCACGCCCAAGCTTGCCG